>CAZRSD010000102.1:5758-6275 GCA_964602645.1 uncultured Myxococcales bacterium | reverse complement strand
AAAGCGCCAGCCTTGATCCTGCAAAAAATCATGAAGCGCATGATGCAACCGTTCTTGCCAATCCTTGTGAAAAAGTGCTTTCGGTTTTTCATGCGTGGTGAACGCGAGCATTCGTTCACTCAGTTTGCTCATCTCACTAAAAATTGAAATGTCGACGTTAATACACATGAGCCATTTCTTTTCAAGCTTAACCGAAATGGATTTAATGAGGCGCCCGTCAAACCCTCGTTTCGGATAGATCACCTCGCTATCATCATCAGACAGCCCATCAGCGTCGAGGAGCGATGCGTCACCAACTTTACGCAGAGAAAGACTGCCATTTTTATAGACGATGCGATCGGATTTTAGCTCGTGAATCACGACCTCCACGAGAGGACGCATGAGACGCACCAGCGCGTCGCCTACTGAAGCATGCTGTGCTAAGGCCATAAATATACTCACAAGTACAGATTCACCTAACTTATATACTTGCGAGTACAAAACACAAGCCACGGTGCTGAAAATTTTTTACGTGTTA
>CAZRSD010000102.1:0-5748 GCA_964602645.1 uncultured Myxococcales bacterium | reverse complement strand
CGCTTTCCATCAGCATCGAAGCACACGGGAGGTATGCTCTTGGTGCATCGCACCGCTATTGGTTTTGGCACCGGCATCACCTCTTCCTTGTCTTGTTTTGCGCTGACTGAATTGTGGCCCTGCTCCAATTCCGCGGGACCGCAGTTAATGAGCGCCAAAATTGGAAGAACAGCAATTACTGTAAACCAGTTCATAATGGCCTCTGTAGTAGTTTCCCCTAAATAATGGTATTAAATGGTATGGTATGTTTCAGGCGAAAAACAGCGTTTGAACCCGACTGCACGGGATCAAGTAATTTGTCGCAACCCCTTGGCAAACACCTAGGTCAGCTGCAAAAGAGTATGAAGACACGACGAGGTAGAGATATGCCCAAATGGTTTCAATATATTGGTAGACTCGAAGGTGCATCATTTTTGATATTGTTGATGCTGGCGATGCCGCTTAAATACTACGCGCAATGGCCTGTCTTGGTGCAAATCATGGGACCGTTGCATGGCGCGCTGTTTTTGGCGTATTGCGCGTCGGTATTCATGGTTGGCGCAAGTGCTGATTGGTCGGCAAAGAAGCAAAGCTTAGCGCTAGTAGCCGCAGTACTTCCTGGCGGTACGTTTGTCTTCGAGAAGAAATACTCATAATAAAAGCGCCCGAAATAGATGAGCTATCGCTAGGCATCAAAATTGTTGAAACCTAAATTGCAAGACCAAATTCATATCTTCTGATGAACAATCCGAGCACGATCTCATACACCCTGAGGTGATCCTAATGCTGCAGAAAAATCACCTGCACACAATAATTGCAGTGCCTATATTGGCGCATCAACGAACACATTGTCAGAAGGCCTGATTCTCGGGCGTCACACAAGGATTGTCATCAATCCGGGGGCTAATATGATCAAACCAAAAGGCTACCTTTACCTCGGTCTTGGTATGATAGGTGCAATTGCCATGGGCATTGGCTGTGCGCAAGAAAACCTTGATTCGACGGCAACAGAAAATAAAACAGCACAGTTAAACAGCGCTGAACTTGAACCAATCAGGGTTGAGATCATGATGGAAGACGGGCAACATGAAGCCGATCTCGCCGTCGCTGCAGATGAGGCACCAGCTTCTTCAACAACCATGACGTCCACTTCAGTGGGCGGCATGCCAAACATTCCTGCTGATTGTTCCGACCCAACCAAACCCAACATTAATTGCCAAATGGCGCAAAACTATGCTGGTGGTGCTGCTCCCGGTGTAGGTGGTCCTGGTATTGGCGGCCTTGGCTATGGTGGCTTCGGCCCTGGCTTTGCCGGCGACGTACCCTACGGCCCTGGCTTTGATTTTGGTGGCCCATGGTTTGGTCTTGGTTATCCATTCTATGTAGCCGACTTCATCATCGTAGATGACGACAGTCATCGTCGCCATCGTCATCACCATGATGATGATGATACTGATGAAGACAATATTGACTAACATACCCTGCTAGCATTCATCTCACCTCATGAAAGAAAGCCCAAGTCTCTTGGGCTTTTTCTTTTTCGCAGTGTGATCATTTGTGCAGCAATTACCTGAAATGCTACATAGCCTCGCCGTTTGAGCGCGCATACGCGCACTCGATGCGAAAGGGGGGCATATGAACCAAAAACACTACACCAAAAAGTCCGCGCTCTTGCTTAGTGCATGCGCGCTTTTCTTTTTGTGCAATTGCCACAATAGCGATGAGATTGCGACAGATACGCACGCTTTCGAAGACGTCACTGAAGGTGACGCGCAAGCGTTTGACGCTCCAAGCAACTACCGTGCAGAAACCGTGATCGAGGCTGTTCCAGAGGTAGCACCCACGCCCGCACCGGTTGCGGAACCGACTTTGGCAGCATCGATGGCACCCGTTGCACCTGAACTTGTGCCACCTGACCCGCTACTCTTTTACCAAGATCCGTTCGCAGGCGAGCTACAAGTTGCGCCGTGGCACGCAAATTATGTTGGCTCCTACGGACTTTTGCCGACGAGATATCAGGACAAAGGACCTAGCCTCTATTCCTTCGATGTTTCGCCAGAGAACGCGGCCCTTGAAGACAACAACCTCGGGCCTTTGGAATTCTTTGATTATGGTGGCGATGACGACGATGACCATTAGTCACGAAAGTCTGTGCACATGCGCGCCAAGATTTTCTTGGCGCTTTTTTTGGATCACGCATGGCCACATGTGTGCGCGCCCATCCCAGAGTCATTAGATTGCGCCACCTCGGCATGGATGTCTGCCATGTCGATACAACTAGGGGGCCATCGATGAATCTACGACAATTTCACCTTCGCGTAATAAAATACGCAACCACGCTGGCTATTTTGGTCTCGCCTTTAGGATGCGGTGAAGATCCTAGCGTGTATCAAAACGAAGCACTGACGTATGAAAACCCAGTGTCGAGCAAGCGAGTCATCAATGACAAAGCCGTGACAGATCTTGATTTGAGCGAAGAGCAAAAATCAGATTTCGGTGCACTTCGCATCGCGCCGTTCGCACTGTATCCATGGGGTCCTTATCCATATTGGGATTACTACCTCGACCCAGTTCCGTACGGTGTTCCTGTCGGTCCAGGCCTCGCAGTTCTTGACTATGTTCATCCTTTCTACGAATTCGCAGCTTGGAGTCCGTTCTGGGGTGACGACGACGGTCATAGCCATCATGGTCATCATGGTGACGACGACGAGTTTTAGTCTTTCGTTATTTCGAAAGGCGGCCCGCTTCATAGGACGCGGGCTTTTTTGTCTGTCAAGCGTCCTACTCGCGAGAAGGATCATTTCGTGCAGGCGGTCGCAAGCAACGTTATCCTGGTCGCGAAATGTGGGTGGCAGTGGGATTGAAAACTGCGCGAGGGTACTATGTGGTCAGCGACGATGGATTCGAAAAAAGACCATCCAAAATATCGTTTACCAAATGCCCATGTGATTTTTATGGCTAAGGACGGCGCGTCCGAGGCTATTTCTCAGCAAAGATCAACTATCCCAAGGCTACGCGGACCAAAACACTATTTCCAAAAACTGCTTGCAGGGTTTGCGATCGATAGCGCTCGGCTACCGCGGATAAGGAGTATTTTTTACTAAAACTACCGCCTTCTACCCATTCCTGATCACAAAATTGGGAATGCCCCCCAACGGGGCGCGGGTCACTGTAAGATGATTCATCTGACAGGGGCTCTCGCCCCGACTTTTTTAGTCGATATCACCAACGGCAATCGCAATGATTTCGTAAGAGCTTGCGCCTGCGCCGAGTTCAACCTCGACGATGGCGCCAACTTTCTTGCCCATGAGCGCGCGCGCGACGGGGGCTTCGCTGCTAATCGTACGTTCTTTAAAATCTGCTTCACCAACACCCACTATAGTCCAGGTTTTTTCTTGCCCATCTTCGTCGGCAACGGTTACTTTCGCGCCAAATGAAACGACATCGCTTTTAACCATTGAGCTGTCGATAATTTGTGGGTTTTTCAAGAGCCGCGATAAATATTGCAAACGCTTGTCGATTTCGCGCAGGCGTTTCTTGCCATAAATGTATTCGGCATTTTCCGATCGATCGCCTTCAGCGGCGGCGTTTGATACGCCCTGCACTACTTTTGGTCGTTCTTTGAGGCTCAGATTATCGAACTCAGCGCGAAGGCGCTGGTAGCCTTTTTTGGTGAATCGTGAGGCGGTCATGCGTGGCTCCTGTAGACGAGCTCACCGTGCAGAAACGTCGCAAGCAACCGCCCAAAAATTTCTCTACCAAAAAATGCGCTATTAGATGAGAGGCCCGCGACATCGCGCTTAGAAAAAATCCGCGAGCAATTTGGATCGAGCAGCACAGCGTTTTTATAGCGACGCTCGCCGAGCAAACCACCGATGCGATGCTCTTCTTGAAGGATTTGCGCAGGCCCTATCGTCATCGTCTCGATGGCACGCCTCAGCGAAAGCTTGCCCTTCTTCACCAAGGTCAACAACACAAGGATGGAGCTTTCCACGCCGACGACGCCAAATGGCGCACAATCAAATGGCGCACGTTTTTCTTTGGTGGCGTGCGGTGCATGATCACTTGCCACGGCGGCGATGTGGCCCTTATGCAGACCGTGGAGAAGCGCTTGAGCATCATCGCGCGGTCGCAGAGGCGGATTCATCTTTTTGAAGGTATCTTTGCTCATGACGTCTTCATCGCAGAGCAAAAGATGATGAGGCGTCACTTCACAACTCACCCGTGCGCCTTGCCGCTGTGCACGCTCGACGAGCGCGAGGCTTTCTTTGCAGGAGATATGCAAGACGTGATAGCGCGCACCAATGCGGTGAGCAAGTTTGATATCGCGCTCGACGAGCTTGTATTCAGCTTCACAAGGCTGGCCCGTGACACCAAGCTTGGTGCTCACTTTGCCTTCGTGCATAGCGGCATAGTGGCTTAGTTGGGTGTCTTCTGCGTGTTGCATGCATACGAGGTCATGTCGCCTACACGCACGTAAAACGTTTTCCATCATTTGAGAGCCAAGTATGGGCTTTCCGTCGTCAGTTACGGCACTCGCACCCGCGGCGCGCAATGCGCCGATATCCACGACGTGTTCGCCCCGCAGGCCTTTGCTTGCACAAGCCGCCACCATCAAATCAAACCCTGATTTTTTGGCGCGCGCTTTTTGTAACGCAATGTGCTTGGGCTCGTCGATGGCAGGCTCGGTGTTTGGCATCACCAATGCCGACGTGACGCCACCGCGCAATGCCGCTTGGATACCAGTTGCGATGCTCTCCTTGTGAAGAAAACCGGGCTCGCGAAAGTGCACGTGCAAATCGATCAATCCGGGCGCAACGACTTTGTTTGTGCCATCGATGACGACGCTAAAGCCATCGCCGCGTGGGCTTATCGTGATCTCGTCGCGGCCAATGGCGATATCATCGATAAGATCGATATCGCTCATGGGATCAATAATGCGTACGTTTTTTATCAGAGTGGTCATGCGACACGTCTTAGAAACTTGGTCCGATATTAAATTCAAACAATACCGGCGGATCTTTTTCGGTAAGCCCAGGCGCGCTTGCGGGCCGTGGATTGAGGGGGAAGCCCCATTCGAAACGCAGATAGCCAAGCGGACTCAACCAACGAACCCCAAAACCTGCAGAGCTATAAAGGCCTAGCAATCGATATAGACCGAGCGGATCTGCAGGCGACACCCTGCTTGCTTGCTTCGATTTGCCGCCGATGTAGAAGAGATTGTCGTCGTGAGAAAACACGTTACCGAAATCGAAGAACAGCACGCCGCTTAGCTTCAAAACCTTGAGAATAGGGAATTCGAGTTCGAAGGATCCGTATAATTGTTTGTTACCACCGATGCGAACATCGCGACGCGCATCAAACGGCCCGAGTGCAGCTGCGCGTTCGGTTGGGCTCAGCGAACGATACGAATAGCCTCGCACGGTATTGCTACCACCAAGCGCGTAGTTTTCGAAAATGAGCGGTTTACCAAGCGTGTTGAGTAAGCCGAGTTCAAAATTGGTTTTGAAGACGAGGCCCTTTAAGGGGAACCAATCGTCGAGATTATGATAGAAACGGAAATTGGTGCCAAAGCGCAGGAAATTATTAGCGTCTGCGGGCGGTATCAAATTGCTGCGTCCCGCTTTCATCCCTTGTGATTTCACGCGACCACGAATGTAGTTTTCGAGATGGGCGAGGCCACGGCTGCCCAAATACTCGGAGGCGAATTCCGAACGGAATTCGAAAAAGTAGCCGCGGCTTGGAAAGAGCCTATTGTCACGTTGGTCA
>CAZRSD010000101.1:0-6312 GCA_964602645.1 uncultured Myxococcales bacterium | reverse complement strand
CTTCACGCCCTTTTCATTCATGCCGGGTATGACTAGCAAGTTGGGAAGCGCTGTACACCGCTCGGGCTGTTTCTTGCATTGTAAGTTCTTTGACACCAGCAATAGCGTTGTAAGGCTACAAACTTATAAAGGCGTTATCGAGAGTAATCGCATAGAACTCGCGGACATCGCGAAAATAGATAATGCCGATGCGATAGGTATTGGTATCCATGAGCCGTCCCAGCGTGTCATCGAGGTTGGTGATAGCGACTACGTTTTGGTTTAAGGGATTCGCAGCTTTGTTGCGTATATCGGTGAGATCATCTAAGCGCGTTGAGAAGACGGGGGTGTCAACCGCGGTCTTGCGGCAAAATTTCACGCCGAGATTGCATTTGCGCTTAAGGCCGATTGACCATAAATTACCGTTAAAATTTGTCCATAGAATGTATTTGCCTTGCCGTTCCAATTCTTTGCCGCCCGCGCTTTGCGGCTTAAGATCACCAATCTTTATTCCGTGAAAACCAGTATCATGAAACATGCTGTGGTTGCGGTGGTCCCAGGAGTACATAAATTGATGGCGTTGGGTATCGATAATGGACTCGACAATGTCGATTTTTCGCGCGGTGTCGATGAGCGCAATGTCTTCGAAACGTTGTAAAATATTGTCGACAAACGCACCGTTTACCTTTTGATAGGCATTCAAATCATTATCTTTGAGAATTTGGCGAAGGTAGAGTGCGGCGAGCCGAATGCAATCATTGCCGCCTTTTTGCAGGCGCGTACCTATGCTTCGGCCAAAGAATTTTATCGGGAAGCCTTTTTTATCGAGTATAGCGGCCTGATTTAGTGCGTCTGCGAACTTCTGAGCATTGATGATACCGCCACCCATGGAATCAACGATGTAGAATTCACCATTGTCCCTAAATGCGCCCATAATTTGGTGCCCCGAGGACGAAAGCATGAGACCAACCATGGAGTGGCCAAGCACGAAGCCTGCGCGCAAACTGTCGATGACGCTATCAAGCTCCAACTCATCAGCCGGATACCTGATGTCGTAACCGGCACCGCTCTCAGCCAACCGTGGCATAAAAACCGGTTGATTGTCTCGTCGTTCGAGAGCGCAGAGAATGCTAGAGTGCCGCTCAAGCGGGTCATTGAGGGCGTGAGAACTATTACGATTTTTGGCGCGCTCGCGCAAAACAAAAAGCGCGTAGGGGTAGCTTATCGGTAATGAATCACGCTCATCATAGTCTTTGCACGTCGCATCGCGGGCTATCTTAACCTTCGCCGCGTACGCAGCGCGAAGACGGGAGAGTTCTTCGTGAGACACCGCAGGTTTTGGCTCGTAAACCGTATCTGGTAACGACGACGATGATGAAGGGTCGCCACAACCCGAAATCGCCGCAATATAACCAAAAAACAAAAGTGTATAAAATATTTTCAACATCAGTAGTTGTGAATATGAAACAATTAGTCGGCGAAGACAAGAGAGTTTCATCGGAAAACACACGAAATTTCTTTTGCGGTGTCCATCTAGCGTAAAGAAAAATGGGTAGTGCCAAGCAAGTGTTGAGCCAAACTTTTCCCTCGTCTTGTATAACAGGTTGAACCGATCCTCAATCTGTTGAGGAAATAATGGCAGTTATCATCGCTCATGAACGTAAAGCTTGGAGTTTAACATACGTTAGCCCGCAAAATTGTCTTTGGCGACGCGCAATGCACCAACGACCGCCGCAAGGTCGTTCGCGTCGACACCAAATTTTCTAGCGAGAAAACTTCTATGTGGCTCGATTACAGCAAGCAAAAATGGATTTGTGTCATGCTCAAGCCTAAAGAGACACGGCACCGTCGAACCGTCCTCAGCGATCAACCCATCGATGCTTGCTGCACGCTTTTCGATCGCCGGCACGTGCGGAAGCATGGCGCGCGCAAAAGCAAGATTGGCCTTGGTATATTCATGCCCGCATGCCATCAAGATGTCGCCATGCTGCTCGCGATAGAATGACAACGCATTTTTCAGATTGGTAGTAGTGCCTTCAAACAACCGACCACAACCAGCAGCAAAGAGGCTGTCGCCGACAAACATCACGAATCGTCCACCAAGATCGTGCGCCACCTGAGGTAAGCGGCCGTGGCCATGCTTAATGATCGTGGTGACCGGCGCATCGACATGAAACGCTGCATGACCAACGGTGTGCGCCCGTACGTCGTGCGCAATGATCTTCATGCCGAGCACGTCAATCACATCGTTATCCGAAACAGGATGCGTTAGTGCAGGAATACGTTCTTGTTCGGGGCTTGGCCCATAAACGGGCACGCCCCAATCTGCCGCAAGAATTTGATTGCCAGCAACATGATCGAAATGACTATGCGTATTTAAAATAGCAACGAGCGACAGATGTGGTCGCTCCGCAAAATAGGCGCGACTGGCTTCGGGTTCCGAAGGATCGATCATCACTACGGCATTGTCTTTGATGAGGGCATAGGAATAGTTGTCTTGTCGCATCGGAATTTGTTCAAGCGTAACCATAAGTCCTCCGTCGCGATAATTTACGCGCATCAAAGAATTTGGCAACGCACCTGAACGAAACCACTTTTTTCGCAGTGAAATTGCGTTACCAACTCGGTTTAAGCACTGCGCGCGACGAATCTTGCGATGGTGAGGTGCGCATAATGAGAATGGTAACAATGCAAAAAAAATGTGAGCGGAATCCATGGCGCGAGTTTTGCATGGCTTTTCAAGGGTGTTTCGTAGAGCTAGAAAGCGATATCTGCTCCGCTCTCACTATCCAAAATGATCAGCGTTTCTGTCGACTGAATCTCTGTCAATGACTGAATCTTCTCGGTGAGAAAGAGGTGGAAGTCGCGCGTATTCTTGGCGAGAACTTTGATAAACAGACCATGCTCGCCGGTCGTAAAATAGATTTCGGTCACATTGGCGAGCTTTTTGAGCTTGTCTTTAACCGTGTTGTTGTCGCGCGCATTATGCAGATTGATGCCGACAAAGGCGCTCACCGTGAAGCCAAGCGCTGCGTAATCAATGTCCAAATGCGTGCCCCGCACGATGCCAAGGGCCTTTAGCCGATTAAAGCGAACATGAATGGTGCCGCCAGAAACCTTGAGGGTCTTGGCGATTTCGAGAAACGGCTTGCGCGCATCATGGGCCAGAATCGTGAGGATGCTGCGGTCGAGATTATCGATTTCGTTATGACTCCCCACAATAGCCCCGAGAATTGGTAAATGTTCTAATTTTTGAGCTGAATATTATCAAATTTTCAATTCATCAAGGCATCTGTTGACGTTTTATAATTTAAGGGCGAGGCTTCCGACCTGGGGGGCCAATTCGCCGTAATGGTTTGGAGTGTCAATGATTCAATTTGTTAAGAAAAATAACACTGCATTAATTCTCGTAAGCGTCATTTCAGCTTTCGTATTTGGCATATTTACCCCGGGAATTTTTCCATCACTTAGTTTTCTTGGCGATATCTTTATCAATTTACTCAAGCTCTTTGCGCTTCCCCTCATCGCATCGGCACTGATCGCGGCCATGGGCGATGTGGGCGGCAGCCTTTCGAGCATCAAGAGTCTTGCGCGCAACGTGCTATCGTACATGTTCGTTAGCGAAATCATCGCCGTAACTATTGCCCTGGTATTGTTCAATGCGTTTAAGCCGGGCCAAGGACTCGATGCAAGCCTCATTACATCCACGGCGACAACCATAGCCGATGCACAAACTCATGGTCATGAACTGAGCCTCATAAATTTTCTAACTGCCATAGTGCCACACAATATCTTCGCGTCGCTATCGCAGTTCGATCTCTTGCCGGTGGTGTTTTTCTCCATCGTCGTAGGTATAGCGTGCAGCGTCGTGGGTGAGCAGGCAAAACCTTTGGTGAAGTTTGCGCTCAGCGTTCGCACAGTTTCTACGACTTGCCTTCACGGCGTCATGTTGCTTGCACCGCTTGGCATATTTGCTCTTGTGGGTAGTGGCATTGCGCAATCGAGTCAAAGCGGCAATCTCTCAAATAACCTCTTAGCCCTCATGAATTTTGTCGTTGTCTTGTGCGCCGGCCTCATGCTGCATGCGATATGGCAAGTCATTGTTGCAGCGGCCATGACTAAGCAAAAGCCATTCATGATCGTTAAAAAAAGCTTGTCCATGTTGTCTACCGCCTTCGGCACGTCGAGCTCGGTTGCAACTTTGCCTATCGCTATGAAAACCGCGGATCAACTAAAATCGCATCCAACCGTCACGCATTTCATGTTGCCCCTGTGCGCAACCGTCAATGTCGGCGGCATGATGATGTATGAGGTGGCCGCAGCCCTGTTCTTTTCGCAGATGCTTGGATTTGATTTGCCGATAGAACAACAGGTGATCGTCGCCATTGCGTGCATTCTCGGTGGTATGGCGGAGGGTGGCATTCCTGAATCGAGCATGGTGAGCATGGTGGTGGTTTTTAAGATCGTCAACGTGCCGATATCGGCTATTTCGATTTTGCTGCCGCTCGATCGCATCATCGATCGCTTGCGCACCATGGTGAATATTTTCGGCAATATGTGTGGCGTGCTGGTGGTGAGCGCGGTGAGTAACGCGCGTTTGCGCGAGGTGCATGCGCAAGCGGAGGAGCCGGTCGAGCGGCCAGTATAGAAACAATGGCGTCAGGTACCTACCGTGGACGGGGTGGTATCAAATCGGGAAGGAACACGTTTCCATGCGTGTATCGCGCACAACAAAACGCGCTCATCAGTACTGACGAGCGCGTTTTGTTAAGTGCGTTGATACTTCTTAAAGTTGGTTCATTTCGATGGTGGTGTCGCTATTGAGCGCAGCCACAATCTCATCGTCGCCATAAGGTAATTTCTTTTGCTTGATGGCGGTATCCAAATTATTGTTGAAGGTCGCAAAATCATTATCTTGACCTGATGCCAACTTAAAAAACTGCGCAACAAAATTTTCTGGCCAGCCGAGGAGGACTAGCCCCTTCAAATAGCCTCGAGCTTGTTTGACGGTAATGTTGTTGTCCATCTTACCGATTACACGCGCGGCAATTTCCACGATGCCGTCGTTATTTGCCAAGCGGCGTTCGATTTCCTCCAAGAGTTGCGCCTGTTCCTTGCGGTTGCGGTTCAACCAATTCTGCGCAGCACTCACGAAGTATGCCGCCGGAATGAAAATCGCGTTACTAATATTGGCCATGTCACCAATGTAGGAGCCAGCTCGGTTTTTGATGTCGACCAATAAGGCCATGCAAGGCGGAACAACCAAGCCTACGCCGGTACAAACTATTGATGACCAATGGAACGCATGGGTCCAGTTGTCAAGGCATGCGCTGGCGCATCGGTCCTTGACGTTTTTCTGTGTTGGATCGGGCGATGCAATCTCTTGATAGCAATGTTCTCTGCAAGAATTACCTTTGTGAAGCGCCACGCCAAATTGGTAGAAGCGCTTGTTGTTTTCCTTGCGACCACTACTCAATTCTTCGACCAAGGGCATTCCATCTTCATTATCTCTATCAACATTTTTATTGCTAAAGTGCTTGCTTACAATCTCGACGAAGGTGTTGATGCAATGCAAACATTTTTGGCGATTAAGTTCCTCGATGATACCCGTCGCTGCTAGATAGTCTCGATGATCGTTAATGCCGTTATCAAACGCTTCAATGATCTCCGCCAATAATTTTCTAATTTTCTCTTCGGCGCCCGAGATGTCCTTGAGCTTTTCTGTTACTGACGCATCAATTTGCTGATTGCATATATTGATCAAGTAGTGACTGAGTTTGATGCTGCCAATGCTAATTACTGGGCTCACATAGTTAAGCACCGCGACATAATTCGCGAAACCATTGGCGCTGCCATCCCCGTTTTCGTACCAAAATGGGTAACATCCGGGTTCGCTTGTACCGCTCGTATCGTTGAAGCAACTCGCCTTTATGTCACATTCATAATTGCGGTTAAAGTTTTGGGCGAATATGGCAGAGGAAATGATTACTGAAAACACTATTACAAAACCAAGCAATTTATTAGGCATGATTTTTTTCCCATTAAGTTTTAAATAGTTAATGCACGGTGAAAATATTATCTTATTCCATCATGTGTTGGTGAATTATCATGGTTTTCTTGATCAATCAAAACGCAATCGCTGTCGAAGGGATGGTCGTTTGAGGGTTTGCCCTTCGGCTTTTGCTTTTTGCTGTCGGAGAAGCGATCGGTCCACTCGCCGCCGTTGTCGGTGAGGATGGTGTGGATAGGATGAGGAAATGTCTGTTTGACATGCTCGAGGAAGGCCTGGCCATCGCGGGCCCTGACGCCGTCTCTGATTTGAGCAATGACGAA
>CAZRSD010000100.1:0-6400 GCA_964602645.1 uncultured Myxococcales bacterium | reverse complement strand
CAGCATTAAATCTAGTGATTCTCAGCAATAGTGTGCAGGCAAGCCAAGAATACCTTCCATGCAATATTGCCTATTCGATAGCTGGCCTTGCGGGCGCGCTTGAACAGACGCTCAAGCACGAAGAAGCCGGGCCAAATGGCATCATCGAGGCATTGCACGACGTAAAAGTCGCCTACGACGAACTTGGAACCTATCTCTTGACTTCCTATTACCTTGATCACGAGGCCTCGCTCTTATTCGCCGTTGCCGCTGCTGCACTTGACCATGTGCACCAAAAATATGCGGACAATTTGATGAAGCATCACGACGTAATACAGCGCATGCTTGGCTTAAACAAGCGCCTAGCGGCCGGCATCTAGTCTCGGCCCTTTGAATAGATCTTTGCACGCATGGCGTAGCTTTGCGTTCTCTTGGATGGGCTCTGCGTGCGTTGTTACCCACAATTTGTGTTTTTTTGGAGGTTGTATGAAAAGCAGTTCCTTATATTTCATCTCGTTTTATTTCGCCCTTGTTACCAACATGGCATATACCGACACACTAGACGTCGACATTGCCCTTGAAGATGTCCATGTGCCACTTGGTTTTGATTCTAACGATAGAAATGTCGAAATCGTGGTAACCGGCATTGTTCCCGACACCTGCTATCGAAGGCCGCAGGGCATCGCAAAAATTGAAGGCAATCAAATCAGCGTGGACATGAAAGCGGTTAAGGTTTCGGTCAAGGACATCATGTGCATTCAAGCGGTCGTGCCGTATTTGGTAACCGTAAACCTTGGCCAACTGCAAGAAGGCCATTACGACATCAAAGTGAATAAAGGAAAGGTCTCACAAAAGGACAGCGTGCTTTTAGTTGACAAACCTGGTTCGCAAAGCATCGACAATTTTACCTACGCCAATATCACCGCCGTCGATGTGCTCCATGGCAAAAAGACGCTCCTGCTCAAAGGCGCGCATCCAAGTGGTTGCATGAATATCGACCACATCGAGGTAGTACC
This sequence comes from uncultured Myxococcales bacterium, assembly GCA_964602645.1. Classification (GTDB taxonomy): domain Bacteria; phylum Myxococcota; class UBA727; order UBA727; family JABDBI01. Next base: position 5,405 of record CAZRSD010000100.1, on the reverse strand, counting down.
CAATCTTAATGGCAACACGCTCGCCATTCTCCCCATCGTGCGCCAAGATCAACTAATCTGCGATCGCATGATGAAGCCATTCACGTATGAAGTACCGCTCCCAGCCACCCTCAATGATCAGTCCGTCGTCTTTCACGTTAGAAAGGTAGCCGGCAACGCTACCAACGTGCGCTGGTAACGCTGTTTTGGGTCAATAGCGACGAAAGTTGCAGTGGGGAACCGCGTCATCTATGCAACAACGCGGGATTGGCCGCAGGACGATGAGGGGTAGACGAAATCTTGGCCCAACCGGCATTGACGAATCGATATGACGCCTTATTATTGGGCCATGATTCAAGACGTAAAAACGAGTCAACTTTGTTGTTGCACCCACGCGGGTGATGGGCCGGTTTTGCGTTATTAAGAATTCCTCCGCGACGAAAATTAGAAATGACCGGCGATGATGCCGGTTTTTTTATTGTGGTGAGCCATGCAATTACGAAGAGTACTCCTTTCGCACAACGCCTTGACTATGTTTGCCCTTGGGCTTGGCGTGCTCTGCGGACTGCTCGATAATCAAGCCATCTTCAATGTCGCTGATGTAGTGAGCGAAATTACCATCAAGCTCATGAAGTTTATCGCGCTGCCATTGCTGTTCTTGTCGGTAGTGTCGTCGGCTTCCCACTTTACGAATTTCGATCAAATCAAGCGACTCGGCATTCAGATCTTCAAATATACGCTCTTCACGACGCTGGTTGCCGCCTTGGTTGCAGAAACGCTTTTTTGGGTATTTGCCCCTTATCTTCTCGGCTCGCATGTCGACCCGTCGAGCGAAGCGCTCGGCACACCGCGAGGGTTTTTTGAGACGCTTTTGCACATGATTCCCGATAATATCGTGGGCGTCTTTCTCGAAAACAACGTCATCGCTGTTGTGGTCATGGCTATCTTCCTCGCCATGAGCATTTTGACGTTGGTGGATCGTGAACGAGAAGCGGTGTTTACCTTCTTTGGCGGGCTTCTGAACGCCATCATGCGCGTCGTGCGCGTGGGGCTTCGCATCATTCCGCTCTCGGTTTGGGCCTTTGTAACTATCCTCGCAAAGAATGTGCTCGCCGACGACACCGATTCATTAAGCGCAATTGGCGCCCTAACCTTGACCGTGATCGCTGCAAACATCATTCAAGGCGTCGTTATTTTACCGATTTTGCTCAAGTACAAACGCATCAGCCCTCGTGCGCTCTTCCTCCAGGTGAAAGACGCGCTGATGGTTGCATTTTTCACACGCTCCTCGATGGCAACGTTGCCTGTCACTATGGAAAAAGCCATTGACGAGGCCAAAATCTCAGAAGACGTGGCGCGTTTAAGTCTGCCGCTGTGCACCACCATCAACATGAATGGTTGCGCGCAATTTATTTTGCTATCGGTTTACTTCGTAAGTGCGTATACCGGCAACGTGCTCTCGCCATGGGAACACGTCGGCATGATCTTCCTGAGTGTCATCGCCGCCATCGGCAACGCCGGCGTGCCCATGGGTTGCTTCTTCTTAGCAAGCTCAATTTTGGCGTCGAAGGACATACCGCTCCACATCATGGCGTCGATCTTGCCACTCTACACGTTCATCGACATGGTTGAAACCTCACTGAATGTCTGGTCTGACGTAAGCATTACCAAGATCGTCGACCGGGAAAAGAAGTGAGACCATTTCTCTATGCCAAGAGGGTCGTGTCCAGAAGTCGCTCATGCGCACAGCGAATGAGCGACGCGGTGGTGTCAAAGCCGATGCAACCGTCGGTGATCGACACGCCGTACGCGAGATTTGCCCCAAGCTTTTGCTGCCCTTCGTTGAGATGCGACTCGAGCATGAGACCAACGATATTGCCTACGCCCGCGAGCATATGATCGATGCACGTCATGAAGACCGAGGGCTGATTGCGAAAATCTTTATTGGAATTGTCGTGCGAGCAGTCGACGACGATGACATCGTTGAGGCTCGCCTTCTTGAGCAGAGCGAGCGCGCTTTCAATAGAATCGCGATCGTAGTTATGCCCGTTCTTGCCACCGCGCAAGATCAAATGGCCATAGGGATTGCCAATCGTCGCCACCACCGACGTCAAACCAGCTTGATCGATCCCCAAAAAATGATGAGGCTCGCGTGCTGATCGAATAGCATTGATCGCAACGTCGATATTGCCGTCGGTATTATTCTTAAAACCAACCGGTGAAGAAAGTCCTGATGCGAGCTCGCGATGGGTTTGCGATTCCGTAGTGCGCGCACCGATCGCCGTCCAACTGATAAGCTCGGCCAAATATTGCGGTGTGATGGGGTCAAGTGCTTCCGTTGCCACCGACAGTCCCTTACTGGTGATTTGCACCAAGAGTTGTCGCGCTATCGTAAGCCCTTCATTCATGGCGAAGGAATTGTCGAGATTAGGATCGTTGATGAGTCCCTTCCAGCCAACGGTGGTGCGCGGTTTTTCAAAATAGGTGCGCATCACGAGCAGCATCGTCTCGCTCACTTCGTCAGCGAGCAGCTTGAGCTTTTCGGCATATTCGAGCGCTGATTTTGGATCGTGAATCGAGCATGGGCCAACAACGACAAATTTCCGCCGATCCTCGCGATTCAAAATTGCAGCGATCGCCTCACGCGAGGCGTGCACAGTATCCACTGACGCTGGAGTGAGCGGTATCGTCGTTTTGATTTGCTCGGGCGTCATCAACGGCTTAAAAGATGAAATGTGAATGTCGTTAGTTTTTATCCGCACTACCATCGCCAAACCCCTCGCGGGCGACACGCCCTAAGTTCTTATCGACATTCTTTGACAAAAGTAATGTCACTCGAAGAAATTATAGTTCCTTTAGCCTAGGCAGGCGCAATAAGCAAAGCGCTATTTCCCGCACGTGGCCCAATTAATACGAGGCGTTCACGCTATTGCGTTACGCTCAAATAACCGCATACTTCTTTCACCATTTGGGAGACAACCATGACCTGCGCGCCGTTTTTTCGATGGTTTGATGAAGTCACGCTTGCCGATATCGCTCTTGTTGGTGGCAAAAATGCCTCACTTGGTGAAATGATCAAAAATCTCAATGCCGCATCGGTAAAGGTGCCTCGTGGCTTCGCCATTACCACCAAAGCCTACGAGAATTTTTTAAACAGCAATGATCTTGCGGATCTCATTTACGAAAAGCTGCGCGACCTCGATCCAAGCGATCTCGCCACCCTTAATGACGTAGGAACCCACATTCGCCAAAGCATCATCGATGCCAATTTTAGTGACGATATGGTGCAAGCCATCAAAACCTACTACGACCAACTGCGTCACGATCGCAGAGAATTTCGCGTTGCAGTCCGCTCGAGCGCGTCAGCCGAGGACCTACCGAATGCATCGTTTGCCGGCCAACAAGACACCTATCTGCACGTGGCAAGTTTTGACGACGTCTTGCTGCGCATCAAAGACGTATATGCGTCGCTCTTTACCGACCGCGCCATCGCGTATCGCACCCACAATGATTTTCGCCACGAGGACGTAGCCATTTCCGTCGGCATTCAGGAAATGGTCAACAGCGATAACGGCACAAGCGGCGTGATGTTCTCCATCGATCCGGAGAGCGGCTTTAAGGAAACCATCTTCATCAACGCGAGCTACGGTCTCGGTGAAGCGGTAGTTTCAGGAGCGGTGAATCCCGACGAGTTCATGATCTACAAGCCCGCGCTCATGCACAACAAGACCGTAGTGCTTTCCAAAAAAGTCGGCTCGAAAGCGAAGAAGCTCATCTATGCACCTGAAGCAAAGCGCATGATCAAGGAAATTGACGTCGATGAGGCGCACAGAAATCGCTATTGCATCAGCGAGAAAGAGCTCACCACGCTTGCCCATTGCGCCGTAACAATCGAACAGCACTATCAACGCCCCATGGATATAGAATGGGCTCAAGATGGCGAAACCAAAGAAATCTATATCCTACAGGCGCGCCCCGAGACGATTTATGGCGCTCAGCGCAAAACGACGAGCGAAGTATTCTATCTTGAAGAAGAAGGCCGGCTCCTTGCGGAAGGCCGCGCCGTTGGCAAACGGATCGGCCAAGGCCGCGTGCGGAATTTGAAAACGATAGACCAAGCGCTCGATTTTGAACATGGCGACGTGCTCGTCACTGATATGACGGACCCCAATTGGGAGCCGGTCATGCAGAAAGCTTCGGCCATCGTCACGAATCGTGGTGGACGAACCTGCCATGCCGCCATCATCGCTCGTGAACTTGGGATAGCGGCTGTGGTTGGGTGCCAAGATGCAACGCGCACACTCAAGGATCACAGCCATGTTACCGTCTCTTGCGTCAATGGTGACACGGGGCAAATTTTCGAAGGACTGTTAAAGATCGGCAGACGTGAGCGCGCTGTCACGTCGGGGGTTACACCGACGCCACTCATGCTCATCGCCGCCAATCCCAGTCGCGCGCTCAACTATTATGCGTTGCCGCATCAAGGCATTGGCCTTGCGCGGCTCGAATTTATTATTGCGCACAGCATCGGCATTCATCCGAATGCATTGCTTAATCTTTCGAAAATGCCCACTGACATTCGTCTACAGATCGCACAGCGCATAGAAGGCTCACCCTCGCCTGAGCGATTTTACGTTGACAATCTTGCGATGGGCATCGCAACGCTCGCGATGGTTGCCCATCCCCATCCCATCATCGTTCGCTTCAGTGACTTTAAGACCAACGAATATGAAGAACTCCTCGGAGGCCAACAATTTGAGCAGAAGGAAAACAATCCCATGCTCGGGTTTCGCGGTGCAGGGCGTTATGTATCGCCACTTTTTGCCGACGCCTTTGCACTCGAATGCCAAGCTCTCGTCAAGGCGCGTTGTGAATTTGGCTTCAGCAATATTCAAGTTATGGTGCCCTTCGTGCGCACCCTTAACGACGCGCGCGCCATTATCGACCTACTCGAACAATATGGCCTTAAGAGTGGCAACGATGGCCTCAAAATCATCATGATGTGCGAGATCCCAAGCAATGTCATACTCGCCGATCAGTTCCTCGACTATTTCGACGGCTTTTCGATTGGCTCAAACGATTTGACACAACTCACGCTCGGCGTTGACCGCGACTCGCACCTCGTCGCAAATCAATTTAGCGAACGCGATCCCGCGGTATTGAAGATGCTCGATATGGCCATCAGCGCCTGCAAGAAGCGGAACAAATACGTCGGCATCTGTGGGCAAGGCCCCAGCGACGACATCAAACTCGCGCAATGGCTCATCACCAAGGGTATCGATAGCATCTCGCTCACGCCCGATACGCTTGCTGACGTGCATATCGCCTTAACCAGCACCTAGACACGCACATCATCACGCATCACATTTTGGGGATCTGAGCATGCTCAACGCGGCACGCTTCGTTACCTTTTGGCGCACGGTTAA
>CAZRSD010000099.1:0-6531 GCA_964602645.1 uncultured Myxococcales bacterium | reverse complement strand
CTTCACGCCCTTTTCATTCATGCCGGGTATGACTAGCAAGTTGGGAAGCGCTGTAGCTTGATGGCCGAAACAAATTTGCACTTCCGATGAAGATCTCTTTTGGACAAGGAGGGAATTTCATGGAAATGCAAATCATCGCCATCTACTTTATCTGCGACGAATTAACCAAGCAATCTGGTATCGCTGACGATCCGCAGTCGCAGATGACAACGAACGCTGTTATAATCAATGCTTATCTCGCTTTTGCAATCTCGCAAAAGCGATAAATACATGCGGCGAGTATGCGTTTTAGTTTTTCTTCCTCGCCACAACCATTTATCGCTTTGATTCGATATATCTCCATAGACCGTATTTTCGGATTTGAATTGCTTCGCCACTCTTATCGAATTGAGTAATCAACCTATGGAACAGCGTGATCACCTTCGCACCGAAGGACGAATCCTTTTTTCTCTCGTTTTGACATTGTGCCTCGCCATGGGGAGCGCCTATGCCGAAATGCCGTCGAGCAACGAGTGGATCAAAGCAAGTTCGATTACCGCCGCAGGTTTGGCTTTAGGCATTGGCTTTCGCTTTGTGCCAACCAACACCTGTGCATGGTGCGCTACCAATGCGTTTGATGAAACCATAGGGCGCGCTTGGGCAAGCAGTAATCGGAAAGCCGCGCGTATCACCAGCGACGTGCTTACGTTTGGCCTTGTGCCGCTCATGGCTGCAACTGGCGTTGCTCTCTTCGCGCCAAATTTTGGCGCTATGGTAGAAGATGCGCTCGTCATCGTGAGTTCTGCGGCTGCAACGTCAGCAATCACTGAAATCATCAAAGTATCCGCCAGACGACAACGACCGGAAGCAACCTTTGGTTATTCACAAGGCAGCAATCAAGACAATCGTTCATTCCTGTCAGGTCACACAAGTTTTAGCTTTTCCGTGTTGACGTCGGCATCCGTCGTCGCCATCAAACGCTGCTCGCGCTTGGCACCGTTGTTCACAACGCTATCTGCACTTGCGGCAACATCGGCAGGCATTTCACGTATTGCGGCCGCAAAACACTGGGCCACCGACGTGATAGCAGGCACAATGCTTGGCATTGGCATCGGCGCATCGCTTCCCTATTTCATTCTCGATAACAACACGAGCTCACCTACCGCACGCAATTTCTACATGGTTCCTGATCCGCTGAACTATGGCTTTCAGGTTGGCATGGCCTGGTAGAATCGTTGGGTAGTGCAGCCTACCTAATTGGCGATAACATCGCTGATCGCACCGATGATAAAGAGCACATGCAATTTGACGCGTTCTAACCCGAGGCGGCTATTTGCCAATAAATTCTTGGCGCTAAAATGATTGGTGTTTGCTTCAACAAGCTCGAGGCCTGTCGCTTCGTTGTTATCAAACAGGCGTTGCGCGCTTTCTTTCGCGAGCACCGCAGCGTCGAGCGCGATTTGCGCATTTGTCGTCACAACTTCAAGATCATTAAGTTCAGTCAAGGCGCTATTTATCCCAAGCGTCTTTTCCATGAGCTTGGTCTCAAGATTGACCGATGCGATCGATTGGCGCGCCATCGCTATTTTCACGCTGGCAAGTGTGTTGCCACCCGAAAAAAGTGGTAACTCGAGCATCAAAATGGTTCGTGCACCAAACTGCGGCGAGACATCAACAATCTTGTTCGATAGCGTCGGGGTTTGCCAGCCGCCGTCAAACGTAGCGTTCAATCGGGGCAGCAAATCAAACCCCTCGCTCACCTTGGCATATGATGCCGCTGCGTACTCGCGATTCAGCATCGCTATTTCAGCTGACGTCTTCGCCATTTCACGAAGCGTGTCCGCATCTTTGCTCAAATGCGGTGAAAAAATGCTCAGGTCGCTGAGCAAGAAATAATCGGTAACGCCAATTTTTCTGCCGAGGGCCCCAAGCTTCTTTTGTGCATCTTGGCGTTTGAGCAAATATTCGCTGTAGGCTTTTGCCGAAAGAAACTGTGCTCGACGTATGTCGAGGTTGCGCGCCTGCCCTACCAAGGATTTTCTGTCCAATATCGCCAGTTGCTTTTGAAACACCTCGCGTTCTTCAAGCGCATTTTCTGTCAAGGCCTGCGCGATAGCCGCTTCGACATAGAGCACGCCCACCTCGTAAATCAGCACGTCTCTTTGATGGCGCAGTTTGTCTTTTGCGGCAAGCGCACCTTCGCGCTTCGCTTTGACGTTGACAAGTGATTTAGCATCGAGCAAGGAAACCTGTGCGCTCAATCCGAAGCTCGCGTCGCCATCACCCGGGCTTCCCGGCACACGCGATGGTGTCTCATAAGTAAGCTTGGTGCTCAATTTGGGCAATAATCTACTCAGCGATGAAAGCATCTCGCTATTCGCGATACGAAGCTGTGCATCAACGCGCTTCAATTCATCATTGCGCTCAAAAGCTATCTTGAGCGCGTCGGTAAACGAATAGCGCGCTGGCTCAATGACGGCATGCAGCATCAAACCTTCTGCGCGAAGCGATTGCGAGAGCACCATGAGGCTCACGACCCCAAGCAAAAGCCTACGCATTGTTTGCCTCGGTTTTTGGTCTTTGCCATCGGAGTTTTGCATCATGAGCCGTATAAATTGCCGACGGTAGAACAAAGAGCGTCAAGATAGTGCCGAAGATCATACCGCCAACTATCACCAAACCGATCGCCGCGCGGGCTTCAACGCCGGCCCCGCGACTAAGCACAAGCGGCAAAGCGCCTAAAACCGTTGCGGCGGTCGTCATAACGATAGGGCGAAAGCGCAGTTGCGCCGCTAAAAACACGGCGTCTTTAAGCTGCATTTCACAACGTTTCTGACCAACAAATTCGGTGAGCAAAATGCCGTGCTTGGTAATCAGACCGATGAGCGTCAACATGCCCACCTGGGTGTAAAGGTTGGTGCCGGTATTCGTCATCCACAAAATTAGTACACCACCTAAACATGCAAACGGCACAGTCACCAAAATGATCAGCGGATCTAAAATGCCTTCAAATTGAATGGCCATAACGGCGAAGATGAACACAAGGCCCGCAAAGAACAGCAAAATAAATGTCTGCGTTGATTTGCGCTGCATGCCCATCGCGCCTTCAAAACTCACGGCAACGTCTGCTGGCACTTCTTCTTTGATCACGCGATCCAAATACTCTTTCGCATCGCCCATGCTCTGCCCTTCGCCAAGACTCGCCAAAACATTTGCTGTTCTCATCGAGTTTAAGTGCTTCAACACCGGCGCCTGCACTTCTTGCTTCACATGCGCAATGGTTGAAAGCGGTACCGATTCGCCGCTTTTGGTCCTCACATAGACCGCATTAAGATCTTCAGTCACCACGTCAGGTTCCATGTAGATGTGGTAGCGTTGACCATCGAAGCGAAACTCCGACGCGAGCACGCGATCCGCGTAGGTTTGCAATGCCATAGACACGGTTTTCTCGTCGACACCGAGTGCTGCAAGCGCCGCGCGTTGCACTTTGATCGAATAGGATTTTTCGTTCATGTCCAAATCGGAGCGCGCGTCCTCGAGAATGTTATCTTCGCGAATTCGTTGGGCGAGCTTTTGAGCGATGGCATCAAGATCTTCATAACTGCCCACCGACTTAAGCGCAACCACCACGTCGGCACGTTCATGCGAATCATCTTGCAATGCATCAAGCCCAATATCCCAGCTCCATGGATATACAGCTGCCGTGGGTATGGTGGCAACCTGCTCACGAATAGCGCTAACAATTTTCTCGGCAGAGTTTTTGCGTTCCGCCCACGGTTTCAGCACGGAAACCACCTGCATGCCATCTTTAAAACCCATAACGATGGTGCGCGCGATACCTTCTTGTTGCAAGAAGATTTGCTCAACTTGCGCTGCATAAGGCTCCATCTCGTCGAGATCAAAGCCAGGGACCATAGGAATAAATGCACCGATGATGCCGCGATCTTCGTTCGGCAAGAGATTTGATTGCAGGCGTGAATTAAGAAAAACGCCGAGTCCAAGGAACAAAAGCATTGATGCAAATACATACGCTCGTCGATCAAAGGTTTTGCGGAGCAAACGCTGATAAAGCTCTTCGGTAGCGCGAATGCCGCGATCAATCGCTTTGCCGATGCGACCGTCTTTTGGTTGATGACGCAAAAGATGCGCCGCCATAAGTGGCGACAACGTGAGCGCAACAATGCCGGAAAACATAACCGCCGATGCGAGGGTAATCGCAAACTCACGCAGCAACGTGCCGGTAATATCAGTAACGAACGCGAGCGGCAAAAATACGCTGACGAGAGTGAAGGTCATCGCGATAATCGCAAAGCCAATTTCGGCAGCACCTTTACGCGCCGCTTCCATCGCCGAGTAGCCTTGCTCGCGAAAGCGAAAGATATTTTCAAGCACGACGATAGCATCGTCCACCACGAGACCTACAGCGAGCACCATAGCGAGAAGGGTGATCGTGTTGATCGACAAGCCAAATATCTGCAACGCAAAAAATGTCGCCACGAGTGAAATCGGAATCGTAACGAGCGGCACTAGCGTTGCACGAAGGTGACGCAAGAAAAAGAAAATAATGAAAATGACTAGAACACAGGCCTCAAAAATGGTGCGAAAGATCGCCGACAATGATGCACGCACGAATACCGAATGGTCGCTTTCGACATTAACGACGGCTTGACCGCGAAGCTCTATATTTACTTTATCAACCATCGCATGAATAGCGCTTGCGACGTCGATATTGTTGCCGTCAGGGGCCTTTGACACGCCGATGATAATGGCATTTTGTCCATCGATGCGAATTTTGCGCTCAAGGTTATCCGTGGCGAAATCGACGCGCGCCACGTCGCCTAAAAACACGGGCACATCGCCATTCATGCCTACGATCAAACGACGATAATCTTCGGCGTCTTTTGCAACAACATCAAGATTGATGGGTTCGCTCGAGCGTGTGCGCCCTGCCTGCAAGAGCCGCTCATTTTGCTTGAGCACCCGAATGATGTCGTGAGGCCCAATGCGCAGGCTGTGCATCGCCAACGTATCGAGAACAACACTCATCGCAAGCGGCGGCCCCATGACTTCAACTTCGCTGACGCCTTCGATCCCTTGAAAGTGACTTTGTATGTGCGTTTTTGCGAAATGCGTAAGATATGATCCGCTCAACGTCTTACTGCGCACGCCTAAATAGATAAATCCGCCGCCCTCCTCGTCGCCACGCTTAATTTCCGGCGATTCTGCTTCAGTAGGGAGATTTGCAGCAATGCGCGAAAGCTGCTCACTGACTTGCATGATGGCGCGGTCCATGGACACATGCGGCGAAAATACCAAACGCACATCGCTGCTGCCACTTTTTGACGACGACGAAATGCTTTCGACACCTTCAACAAATGACAATGCTTCTTCAATCGGCGTCGTTATTTCCTTTTCAACCGTCTCTGCCGATGCATTGCGATAGCGCGTGTGCACCTTGACCTTCGGCACAATTATACGGGGATACTCGTCGAGCAGGAGTGTACGGAATGCAAGCAAACCGCAAACAATGAGCATGATATTGATCACGCCAGCCGTGACTGGGCGATCAATAAAGAAGTTGAGCCACTTCATTGCAGCACCGAGACGTTCGCTTTATCGGGAATGCGTTTGGGATTTGCGTTGACGATTTCTTCGCCGTCCTTAAGACCGGCCGTGACCTCAATCTCACCCTCTTGTTCTTCACCGACGGTGATCTCGCGAATTTCCGCGTAGCGCTTTTCGCCCTCACCTTTTACCACAACGACAACGTGAGGTTTTTGGTTGCGATAGAACACCGCATTTTTCGTGATCAAAATTGCGTTCGGTTTGTCATAGACACTGATGGCGACATAAACGCTGTCGCCAATGATGCAGGTGTCGCAATTTGGCAACATCACTTTGGCAAAACCAGTGCGTGTGACAGGGTCGATGCTCTGTTCCACGGCGGCTATGGTACTCGTGATGGCTTTTATCTTTACCGTCTGACCGTTCTTAACTTCTGCCAAACGCGCTGCAGGAATATTGATGAATACCGAAAATGGACCGTCCATCACGGAAATTACCGAGGTTTGCGGTTGCACCGACTCACCGAGCACTACACGCGGCACGCCGACAACACCATCGAAAGGCGAGCGCAGCTCAACTTTTTCTTTCGCTTGCCTTTGTGCTGCAAGTTTCGACTTAGCATTGATGAGCTCTTGCTCGGCATCGGCGAGCTGACTCTTCGTGATATCTTCAGAGGCAAACAGTTTACGGCTGCGCAGAACTTTCTCTTGCGCATACTTCACGCTCTGCTCGGCAAGCTCAAGGGATGTTTGCTCGACATCGCCCGTGAGCCCAATGAGCAGTTGGCCCTTTTTCACGCGCATACCAGGTTTCACGTCGATGCTCGCGACCGTACCAGGAGACTTCGGACTCAAGATAGAGAATTTTTCCGCTTTGATGGTTCCAATATAGCGACGTTCGATCGTAAATTGTGAACGAAGCTTAATTACCGACGTCTCAACAACGAAATTCATCTCCGGTTTTTTGGCGTGAACAACAGTGCACAGA
>CAZRSD010000098.1:0-6585 GCA_964602645.1 uncultured Myxococcales bacterium | reverse complement strand
CAAAAACCACGCTATTCTCAGTGATTGATAAATGCCACGCTCATCGATCAGCCGTTCTTGAAAAATGGCGTCAAACCTTTATGATTCTCTTGACTAAATATCAGCTCACTTTTTTTAGGAAACGAATATGAGCAGGTTGCCCATTACGCCGCAAGGATATGAAAAATTAAAAGCTGAATTGGACCATTTGACGTCAGTGGTTAGACCTCAGGTCATCGCTGACTTAGCTGAAGCGCGAGCCCATGGCGACTTGTCGGAAAACGCAGAATACGACGCTGCCAAAGAACGCCAAGGCATGGTTGAAGCACGGATTCGATTTTTGAAATCGCGCTTGCCGCAATATCAGATCGTCAACCCCGAGGAGCTCAAGGGCGAGCGCGTCACCTTTGGCGCTACCGTCTCGATTCTTGATTGCGAAACCGAAAAGACCGAGACCTGGCAAATTGTTGGTGAGGATGAAGCCGATCTTAAAGAAAAACGCATCAGCATCACTTCACCGATCGGGCGAGCGCTCATTGGTAAAGCGGTCGGTGACGAAGTCGAAATACGCACACCAAAAGGCGTACGCGCTTGCGAAGTAACGGCACTTCGGTTTAGCTAAAGGAGTGTTTGGTGGGTTTTGAGTCATGGTTCAGAAGGTCTTTAATGCATCATCGTTGATAAATCCGCTGGCGCTGCCGGTTGCAAAGCTTGCAGGTGTCGGCGAGAAAACTCTGGAAATTCTTCACAAGAATAATATTGTCACGGTTTTTGATCTGTTGCTGCGCACGCCAAAATCCATGGTGTTGCAGGATCAAGCGCCGGGATTTTTGCACATGGAATCCGGGCGCACCTATGTTGCAACCGGTACCGTGTTTGCAACGAAGTTGAGTGGCCATTTTCAAAAACGTCGTCTCGAGGTCATTCTTGAAGACGAAACCGGCCGCATGAAGGCGATTTTTTTTGGACCAGCTGTGACGTTTGCGCAGCAGCTTTTGCAAAAAGATCGCGAAGTCACGCTCGTCGGCAATGTCAAAGAATTCATGGGGCGGATGCAGATGGTGCATCCAAAGATTCTTACCAACACTGAGCAAATCGTTGCTAACAAGCTCGCAACCTACTCACAGTTAGGGGGCATGACGTCGGCCAATTTCAAACGCATTATTGATCGCGCACTCGCCCATGTCGGCAAACAGCAACATGACGATCATTTAACACCTAACGTGCTACAAAATTATAACTTGTCTTCATTAAAAGCAGCGCTTGCTAAAGCCCACAGTCCCGATGCAGATGATGGCGACGATTGGGACAATCGCAAGCATAGCCCCGCATTTCGTAGACTCGCTCTTGAAGAAGTGCTCTCATATTACGCGCGTCTCAATCGTGAACGCGGCGATGATAAGTATAAGCCTGGCATCGCGATCCCGCCCGTCGCGACGTTTGACCTTGCGAAAAATTTCCTGCCCTTTGATTTGACCTCCGCACAAACGCGCGTGTGCGACGAAATCATCAACAACATGGACATGCCACAAGCCATGAGCCGCCTCGTGCAAGGCGACGTGGGTTCAGGAAAAACCGCCGTGAGCGCAATCGCTGCACTGCATGTCGCCCGCGCCAGCCTGCAAATTGCAGTGATGGCACCTACGGAAATTCTCGCTGAGCAGTTGTTTAACGTCTACAAGCAATTTTTCGCACGCGCACCAATTGCGATCGCACTCCTCACTGCGCATTGCAAACCCAAGGAACGTCACGCGCTCACAGAGCAGATTGCACATGGTGCAATTAACATCGTTGTCGGCACCCACGCGTTGCTCAGTGAAGATGTGCAGTTTAGCAAATTGGGTTTGGTCATTATCGACGAGCAACATCGCTTTGGCGTTAAGCAGCGCGCCGAACTCGTGAACGATTGCATGGCCCGACAGGGCTTTAGCCCGCATCTCTTAGTGATGTCGGCAACACCGATTCCGCGCTCACTTGCGCTCACCTTTTATGGCGATCTCGACCTCTCCATCATCGACGAGCGACCAAAGGGCCGAAAGCCTATTCACACACAGATTATTTCAGGGCCAGTTTTGGAAAATATTGGACGATGCTGCAAACGCGTCATCGAAACCAATCAAAAAGCCTTTGTTGTTTTCCCATTGGTTGAGGAATCGGAGAATCTCGATCTCGAGAACGCTACCCACGCCGTTACCAAGTTAAAACAACTCTTTGGCGAGCATTCGGCGACGCTTTTACACGGAAAGATGAAGCCTGCAGAAAAAGTTCAAGCGATGGAAGCATTTCGAGAAAATCGCGCATCATTTTTGGTCGCAACCACGGTCGTGGAAGTGGGTATCGATATTCCTGATGCAACGTGCATGGTAATTGCGCACCCCGAACGATTTGGTTTGGCACAACTGCATCAGTTGCGCGGGCGTGTTGGGCGAAAAGATCTGCAGAGCTATTGTTTGCTCGTGTCCGACGTCACCAATAAATTTTCACCGGCGTATAAGCGATTATCCGCCATGTGCACGACGGATAATGGCTTTAAGCTCGCCGAGATCGACCTCAAACTTCGCGGCCCCGGCGAGCTCTTGGGCACCAAGCAATCTGGTTTGCCCAATTTTGTCATTTTCAACTACAGCGATTTTGCTGACCTCGTCGAGCCCGCAAAAAATATCGCTCAACGATTACATCAGTACGGCACCAAATCGGAGCATCAGCATCTCTTTGGTGCCGCAAGCGCGCACTTTTCCTGAGCCTAGAAATGAACCGTGATGAGCTCTCTCGCATATTGAGCACAAAGACCGACGGTAAGAACGCTAAAGATGAGCATTACAAAATAGATTGGCTAGGCAGATAAGTTCATGAAATAGACGATAGAAGATTTTTGTTGAGCAGCTAAATGTCGTTGATGCGGGGTATTCCATGAAATCGCTATTGTGTAGCGCTGCTCTTCTCGTTGTAATCTCGTTGCCCGCGCATGCAGGAGGCACGCTCCCCAAATTACTCAAAACCTATGCAGCGCTTTTTGATAAATACGATCCGGAGACACTCTTTCTCAGTGACGAGGTTAAATTCGATCACGAACACTTTCAGAACACTTACATGTCGTTTTTCCGTTCACTACAGCGACATCCCCAAAAAATTGCTCAGGTGCGGTGGTACAAAATCACGCCGCTGATGCGCGGCATCTTTGCCCATATACGCTACAATGACGATTTGATACCGCTTCTCATTGAACTCCCTATCAACACGCTTTTTCGCGAGCTGCTCTATGCGTTCTTTAAACTCAACCACCAAGCGATGAAACAGTTTGAAATTTATTTTCCGACGCCAAAAATGAAAGAACTTGAAAGCCTTACCTCTTATCTACGCTTAGAAAACGATGTTATGATGAGCGGCAATCTTATCTTGTTCATGTGTTTTCTCTATCGTGACACAGAGCATCCTCGTGCGATTGCCACGTTTCAAAACGTCACTGAGGAATTGTTGCGGTCACCCAATTTACGCGTGCGACTTTTGATGTTGAAGCACGCTGTGCTTAACAACTCGGTCTTCGAAAAGCTGCATACGCTCGTCAATGATACAAGCAGTCCCTACTACCATATCGGCGCGCGCTTCAATCTTGTTGGCCCTACGATCAACACGATTGAGCAAGAAATATCGTCATCATCGTCTGAATTATCCGGAGCATCGTTTAAAGAAAGCGAAATGGGCTGGCAAACCGAAGAGACTGAAACCGATGGAACCTAGATCGTATTACGATTCCACAAACCCGATCTCGTTGCATAGCAATGCCATTGGTACTTGCAAAATAATTTCAGGAGGCCGATGGTTGTGGTAGTTCGACATGAAGAGCGTGTTTGTTTGGAGAACGCAGGGGACGTCATGGACTTTATTATGGCTGGCTTCGCATCATTGCTGCTCCTCGCCTATTTGATTTACGCGCTCGTCCATCCGGAGAAATTCTAACCAAAGGGCTACTCATGGCACTGCCCGATTTTCTTTATCTTGGCGCGTATTTTACGGCGCTATTTATCATCACACCGGTCTTGGGTGAGTACATCGCGAAAGCTATGACCAATCAGCGTGTTTTTCTAACACCGTTTTGCCAGCCGCTCGAACGTTTCATCTACCGCGTCTGCTACGTAGATCCAAACGAAGAGATGCACTGGAAGAAATATGCGAAAGAAGTAATTCGTTTAAGCGTGCTTGGTATCATAGCTGTTCTTCTATTGCAGTGTGCACAATCATGGCTGCCGCTCAACCCTGTCGACATTCCTGCCGTCCCCTTCGCCATAGCAGTCAACACCGCGGTGAGTTTTGTGACCAACACCAATTGGCAGTCATATGCTGGTGAAACCTCTCAAAGCTACCTTGTACAGACGCTCGGGCTTACCGTGCAAAATTTTCTGAGTGCAGCGACGGGACTTTCTGTGCTTTTTGCAATGATCCGTGGGCTCACGCGCAAAAAAATGAACACCATCGGTAATTTTTGGGCAGATCTGACGCGTGCGGTCGTCTACATTCTCCTGCCGCTTTCACTCGTCTTCGCGCTTGTGCTCGTAAGCCAAGGCGTTATTCAGAATTTTTCTAATTATGTCGAGGTTGCAACCCTTGAAGGCCATCAGCAGACTCTCCCAATGGGGCCCGTTGCGTCGCAAATTGCAATCAAACAACTTGGCACCAATGGCGGTGGCTTTTTTGCGGCAAACAGTGCGCATCCGTTTGAAAATCCAAATGGTATCAGCAATTTTCTGCAGCTGCTCGCTATTCTCCTCATTCCGTCGGCACTGGTCTATGCATTTGGTGTGGTGACCAAAGAGCGCCACCATGCGCTGGTAATCTATGGCGTCATGCTGTCGCTCTTCTTAATTGTGTTATTTTTTTCCCTCTGGTCAGAGTACGCGCCTAATCCCGCACTCAACATCACGAGCGCGCTTGAAGGCAAAGAGCTGCGCTTTTTTGAAACCTCGTCGATACTGTGGTCAAGTGCCACAACCGCTGCATCGAATGGTTCGGTTAACGCCATGCATGACAGCCTAACGCCAGGCGCTGGTGGCCTTGCGTTACTGCAAATAATGCTCGGAGAAATTATCTTTGGCGGCGTGGGCTCGGGGCTTTATGGCATGCTGCTCTTTGTCTTGCTCACCGTTTTTCTTTCAGGACTCATGGTAGGGCGAAGCCCCGAATATTTGGGCAAGAAGCTTGAAGTCTTCGACATGAAAATGGCGGTTATCGGCATTGTCTTGCCAAGCGCCATGGTTCTCCTTGGAGCAGGCGTCTCGAGCGTTATGCCTGGCGTGCACAAGGCGCTTGCTAATACCGGTCCACATGGATTATCAGAAATCCTCTACGCGTGGGCGTCAGTCGGCAATAATAATGGCAGTGCGTTCGCAGGATTTGATACGAATACAGTCTTCTTCAATGTGGCGTTTAGTGTCGCTATGTTGCTCGGCAGATTTGGTGTCATCATTCCTGTGCTCGCAATTGCCGGCAATCTCGCACATAAAAGCGCGATGCCACAATCATCCGCGACACTCGCCACCGACAACATCACGTTTGGCATCTTACTCACGAGCATCATCGTCGTCATTGGCGCATTGACGTTCTTTCCGTCCCTTGCACTCGGCCCGTTGGTTGAGCAACTCCTCATGCTTAAAGGGCGCACCTTTTAAGGACAACGTTCATGGTACGAAAGACGGCACGGCTCCTCGAGAGACAACTACTGCAAGACAGCTGCAAGGCTGCCGTAACCAAACTTGATCCTCGTGTCATGGCAAAAAATCCGGTCATGTTTGTGACTTTAATCGGCGCATTTATCACGACCGTTTCAGCAACAGCTAATGCGCTCTCTGGCGCTTTTTCCGTTTTTGAATTGCAAGTTGCGTTGTGGCTTTGGTTTACCGTCTTGTTTGCCAATTTCTCCGAAGCCCTTGCCGAGGGACGCAGCAAAGCACAGGCCGAAGGGCTCAAAAAAGGTCGTGTCGAACAGAGCGCGCGCAAACTCACTGCCGATGGCGAGCTTAAAGTTCCCGCAACCTCGCTACGCACCGGCGATACCGTCGTGTGTGAGGCAGGCGACACCATTCCGGCTGACGGCGAAGTGATCGAAGGGATAGCGAGCGTCGATGAATCGGCAATCACCGGCGAGTCTGCGCCGGTCATTCGCGAGAGTGGTGGTGATCGCAGCGCGGTTACCGGTGGCACGCGTGTTATCAGCGATCGCATCGTCGTAGAAATCACCGCTGATCCGGGCAATACGTTTTTAGATCGGATCATTTCATTGATCGAAGGCGCCAAGCGGCAAAAGACACCTAACGAAATTGCCCTCACCATCGTGCTCGTTGCCTTCACCATAATTTTGTTATTGTCTGTCACAACGTTAAAGCTCTTTGCCGATTATAGCGAAAGCGCGTCGGCACACGATCTGTCACATATTGTTACGGTGCCTGTGCTTACAGCGCTCTTGGTGTGCTTAATTCCAACAACCATCGGTGGCTTACTGAGTGCCATCGGTATTGCTGGCATGGATCGGCTCATTCGTCGCAATGTCGTCGCTAAGAGCGGCCGCGCCATCGAGGCGGCTGGTGACATCGACGTGCTCATGATCGACAAGAC
>CAZRSD010000097.1:0-6604 GCA_964602645.1 uncultured Myxococcales bacterium | reverse complement strand
TTGGCCGTATCTATCTCGATATGCATCCGCGCGATGGCAAGTATAAGCATGCGGCACAGTTTACCATCGTGAGTGGTCTTAAGGATCGTCAATATCCAGAAGGCGCCTTGGTCTGCAATTTTCCCAATCCAAAAACTGGCCCAGCGTTGATGGAGCATCAACAAGTCGTGACTATGTTCCATGAATTTGGCCATCTCTTGCACCATCTTTTCGCTGGTCGTCAACAATGGATGCCATTCTCAGGTGTCGCTACGGAATGGGACTTCGTCGAAGCGCCCTCGCAGTTCCTTGAAGAATGGGCATGGGCACCAGAAGTTTTGCAATCATTCGCCTTGCACTACGAAACGAATGAACCGATACCCACGGCGCTGGTTGCGAAAATGCGTGCTGCCGATGAATTTGGTAAGGCCATTTCGGCTCGTCAACAAATGTTCTACGCAGCTTTGAGTGCAGATTATTACGATAGGGATCCAAACTCATTTGATCCGCTTGAGCACCTAAAGACTCTGCAATTGCAGTATTCCTACTTCCCCTATGAAGAGGGAACGCATTTTCATCATAGCTTCGGTCACCTTGATGGCTACTCGGCCATGTATTACACCTATATGTGGTCGCTCAGCTTGGCGAAAGATCTTTTCGAGCCCTTCAAGAAGTACGGCATTATGAACGAAGAGCAAGCCTACCGTTTCCGCGACACGGTTCTAAAACCAGGTGGCGCGAAAGATGCGTCTGAACTTGTGCAAGACTTTCTCGGCCGGCCTTTTGATTTTCAAGCGTTTGAAAAATGGCTAACCTCTGACCCAATGACGATGAACAAAGTCGCGCACTAAGCGCAAAAGCTGTGCGTTCTCGTCGTTGAACCTACGCATTTGGTGACGAGAACGCTTTTTTATTACTCGTTAATCTTTCGTTTCATCGCTGCGAGTTCCTTTTCAAGCGCATCAGGATCGGAATGTCTATCATACGATTTCTTGGGCGCTTTAACTTCTACTTCATGCTTTTCAAAAACCTCGATGAGTTCTTGCAACGCGGCTACTTCATGCTCCTTAGCCTCGATCTTTTCTTCCATACGCGCAAACGTCGCAAACGCATCTTCGTTATGCACGGCATCCTGGCTGGCCTTAAGCGTTGATGACGATTTGAGTGAATTTATTTTGTCGTCGAGCGCTTTGATGCCGCGGTTGATCGCATCTTTGGCTTTGGTGTTCTCATCGATCTCTTGTTCCAGAGCTTGTATCTCTTGATCTAATCTTTGCTTTTCAAGAAGCGCGCTTTTTGCGCTAACATCGTTGTTGCCACGAAGAAAATCCTCGGCCTTCTTGGTCAACGCGACAGCCTTTTCAAGCAAAGGTGAGCGTTTCGCATCTGCCGCCTTGAGCGCTTCTGTCACGGATATTAAAAGCCGCTCAGCTTTCTTTTTATTTGCGCCCAAATCAAGTATAGCCTGGTCCGCAAGCTTCTTCGGGTCCTCTAGCTGGCCAATTAGATGGTTGATATTAGTGCGCGCCATATCGGCAAATTTTTTAAAGAATCCCATTCTTATCTCCGCCTTGACCATCGGTTTCGAGGCCTTGTACCTGGCCATAAATGTGTTAGGTTTGGAAGCTACTCTTTGCCGTCTATCGCAAATCCTATAGGAAGTGAACAAACATGGATAACGTTAAAGCAGGATCCAATATTGATGCCTGGTGCACCAAATGCAAATTGGTTTTGGCTCACACCATTGAGGCAGTTGCTGCCGGCATCATTAAGCGTGTTCAGTGCAATACCTGTCATGGCAAACATCAGTTCAAAGCGAGTGAGCCTGGTGCTACCAGTAGGGCTACTCCAAGCCCAAAATCAGCGCAGCCGCCGAAAAGCAAATCTAAGGCAAGCGACTATGTGCGCCTCCTCGTCGGCAAAGATCTCTCCAAAGCTGCGGGCTATGCGATAAACCGCCATTTCTCGAAGGGAGAGATCATCAACCACAATCAATTTGGTGTGGGCGTTGTGGTGGAAGAAAAAGACGTCACCAAAATCGAAGTGCTCTTTGAATCCGGCCCCAAAATTCTCATTCACGCACGACCATAAACGCATCACGCAATTTTGTTGTAATGATTTTTTGCGAAGCTTGTTCCACGCAAAAAAAGGAAGGAGCCTTGTGGGCTCCTTCCCCGGGCTACATCATGCATGTAACCACTGCGGCGACCGAAACTTTTCGAATCTTTAGTTATCGTCCTCGTCACCGCCGTCGTCGTCATCAGTGTCACCGGCTGCGCCAGCACCAGCACCGTTGTCGTCGTCAGTATGATGGAACATAAGATCCGTTCCGAACTCGCATTCTTCGATCAAGCCTCTGCGCGGTCCGAAGACAGGCAATACTTGGTCAGGGAAGAGTTGTGGACCTACAGGGCCGAAGGGACCTGCGATGAGTGGTTCACCGAGCGGAATGAAGTTGTACGGATCTTGATAGCGAGGATCGATCCAGCAATCTTTTTGACTGGTGGCGAAGAAGTTATCTCTTTGCCAACCATGTGCGTCGTCATCATCAGCGCCACGGGTGTTGAGGATAACGTAGTCTTCTGGGTTTAAGAGCCCGTTTGGATATACCGTTAGAGCGCGACCGTTAACCAGTTCTTCGAGCGGTGGACCAAATTCTGAACATTCAGGATGAACGTGGCAGTCATTGTCCATACAGTCGGGTAGACCATCGCCATCGTTGTCAGTACCGTCGTTGCAGTTGGTTTCGACCGGTATCAACGGTCCATCAATCAACGGCAAGCCGGGATAGGCGAGCGGCGGTGCAAGAATGGCAAAATCAGATGCAGGACCTTCTTGCTCATGGTGAGCACTTTCGACTGTTTCTTCGCTTGTAGAACCTGACTGATTGCCGCAGTTGTTCAACGCAATGAAGCTCGCTGAAAATAGCGCGAGCATTGCGTATTTGGTTACTATTCTCATTGTTGCCCCCTGTAATACGCGCTTTTAACCTTGCGGTTGTGTTGAGCGCGCGCCCTTCAACACTGGCCGGATTTAATAATGGGTCAGGAAATGAGCAAGTAAGACAGGGCACAGTGGATCATAAATGTCGACGGTGATCGCAGGTAACACACGCGCATTAACGCTGATAAAATGGCGCGTTAAAAAATGTGTTTATAGGTCGCTCTCGTCGAGAGAATGTGCTCTTTTTATTTTAGTTGACGGAAAATTAAACTAAATTTAATTTGCGAAAAAATTTACCAATTTCTTTCACGAAATATTCGTGGTCGCGATTTTTGGCGATACCATCGAAAACGATCGGCTCACCCCGCGAGATCACGGTGCGTATCGACGAGGAATTGCCGGCAAGGAGCAGCGCATCGAGTGCAGCTTTGGGGCCATGCCACAGGTATTCCGGCGGCAGCGCTACACCCACCAAATTGGCGTCGATGCCTATGAGTCCTTCGTTATGAAACCGTGGATCAAGCGCGCGCAGGCCATGACGAGTAAGGCTCGGCAGCAATGCTTCAAATAAATATTGGCCCTCATGATTAAGCACCAGCCGCTGCATGATGCGCGCTCGTTCCTGCTCTTCAAGGCTGCGCAGCTCTTCAAACGGATCGAGTCGCACATGCTGGTCAGTGCCGATGCAAATCGCAAGCGTCTTCATCAAACCGGCAAGCTCAATCACGCCGTCGCCGAGATTCTTTTCAGTTGAAGGACACACGCAGATAGTGGTGCCGCTATTGGCGAGCAGTTCGTGGTCACCCTGTATTAAATGAGTTGCATGGACAAGCGTGGTGTGAGGTGCCAGGAGGTGGTAGCGATCAAGAAGGGCAATCGGTGAAAGGCCGCGCGCCTTCACGCACGCGTCGATTTCGGCACGCTGCTCGCTCACGTGTAGGTGTAACGGCGCATGATGTGCGCGTGCGCGATCATTTATTGCGTTAAACCACGTCTCGTCTACGGCGCGTACCGAGTGAATTGCCACACCAATCTTCGTGTATGCATTGCTGATACCGCGTGCTGCTTCTTCGAAGAACGCAAGAAAATCCCTGGCGCTCCTAAAGCCAAAGCGCTGCTGCTCAGGGCGTAAGGGCTCGTCGAAATTGCTCCTTTGATAAGCGCATTCAAGGAGTGTGAGATTAATTTTTTGGCTCGCTGCGCCGTTCGCCATGGCGCGACTCAGCGCTAAAGGATCACGCGCATGATCTTCACCAAGCTCGTGATGCAGATAGTGAAACTCGGCGACATGGGTAAAGCCTGCAAGGAGCATCTCGTGAAATACAAAGTTCGCCACGAGTGTAAGATCACTTTCAGTCAAGCTTTGAGCGAGCGTATACATCTTCTCGCGCCAGGTAAAAAAATTCTGTTTAAGCGAAGCTTTCGGCTTACGTTCCACCAAGCCGCGCAAAAGCCGCTGAAACGCATGCGAGTGTCCATTCACGAAGCCCGGCATGATCACTTGATTGCGAAGGCGTAGTTTTTCACCCTGCATATTAAGGACATGATCGCCTGCATCGAGGATTTTGCCATTATCGATCACGATGCCGCCCGTATGAATGCGGCAATCTAAGTCCACGAAAAACTCGGGGAGAACAATGAATAATGCCATCGCTTCGTCCAAATTTAAGGCAAGGAGCGTTTCTTCTCATGCGCCTGACTATTGCAAGCTACGCCCAAAAACCATATTGGCTTTTTGTAATGATATGGGCAAGCTACAACCGCTCACTGATTTCATGAAAAATATTGGAACGCGTTTTGAGAGAGCTCTTGGCAAAATTTTTGAATCAGTTTCTTGTCATTCCGGGCTTCGCCGGAGGTTTGTTGCTGTGCAAAGGCGCGCACGGTGCAAAGGCTAAACCATTGATTACCTACAGAGCAGCCGTTGTCGGTTTTTTCTTCATATCGCTTTCGAGTCATGCACAGGTCGGCCCCAGCGTGATGCCGCAAAAGAAAGCGGAAGCAAAAAAAGTTTTCATTGACCCTTCACTTACCGCCCTCGGTGGTCAGCTGAGTTTCGACGAAGAAACGCAGAAAGCCCTCGAGCGCGGCAAACGTGCAGGCTTCTTGGTTGCCGAGAAAGAAGTGCCCGGTACCGTGTATAGTATTGAAATTGTCGGCGCCAAAAAGACCGAACCTGATGCTGTGGTTTTACGGCTTGCAACTAAAATCGGTCGTCGATTTAGTCCGGTTTTCGTGAGCGAAGACATCAGCGAAATAATCAAGATGGGGCCATTTGCCGACGTCGAAGTGTATCATCAAAATTTGCCCTCGGGTGCTATCGCGATTAGGTATCAGCTGGTAGAAATTCCCACCATCTTTCAAATTAAGATTCAAGGTCACGACGCACTTTCAGAAGATGAAATCAAAGAGAGCATTCTTGGTCTTGAAAATTATCACGTCGCTCGTCCTGCGCGACTCTATGAGTTCGCCGAGAAGATCCGCGATTTTTATGTTTCGAAGGGCTACTACTTAGCGACGGTTGATTTTGAAACCAAATCTACATCAGATGCAGATATCAAGAAGCGCGAAGCCGAGGGCCTTTCTGAAAAAGCCGGCTCAGGCGCCATCGAAATTGAAACCACGCAGGTGCTTGCACCCGATTTTGTCGACGTTATCTATAAGATTCGCGAAAATCACAAAGTGCGCATCAATCGCATTTCATTTTCCGGCAACTATCATCTCGACGACGATCTCTTGCGCGCTAATTTGCGCTCGCAAGAAGAGCATTTGCTGTCCGTGGTCACGGATTGGGGGACGTTTCGTAAAGACTTCTTGGAAATCGATAGCCTCTTGATTGAAAAGAGCCTGCACGACAACGGCTTCCTCCAAGCCAAAATTCTGCCGCCTGATGTCGAGCTGAGCCCTGACAAGAGCTTCATAAATATCAATTTTCGCATTATTGAAAACGATCAGTATCACCTTGGCAAAGTCAGTGTCGATGGCGATTTAGTTGAACACAATGAAATGGTCTATCGTACCAAACGTGACGTTTCTCCCGATGAACCGCTGTTCCTTGCGACCAAACTCCAAGGTATGGTGAGCCAAAAAGAGGGCGATATTTTCAATAAATCGCTCATGGGCGAAAATGTCATGGCCATCGCCGAGAAATATAAAGATGATGGTTATGCCTACGTTAACCTTTCGCCGATTCCGCAATTTGACGAAGAGAACAAGATCGTCAACATCAACGTGCAAATTGAAAGCGGACCGCGTGTTACGATTGAACGCATCGATATCGAAGGTAATGACAAGACCAAGGACGAAGTCATCCGTCGTGAGCTTGCGTTGTTTGAAGGTGACCGCTATTCGTCGAGCCTTATCAGACTGAGCGAACAAAACGTGCGACGTCTTGGTTATTTCGAAACGCTTGAAGTCACGAATAGTCCCGGTAGTGCTCATGACAAGATGGTCATCAACATCAAGGTCAAAGATCAAAGCACCGGCAGTATCCAGGCCGGTGCAGGCTATGGCACCGGTGGTGAAGGCCTCCTGCTGCGTGCGCAGGTCTCGAACCAAAATCTCTTCGGACGAGGACAAACGCTCACGGCAACCGTCAACTGGTCCAACTATCGCCGCATGTTTGATGTGGCGTTTGTTGAGCCCTATTTGACGTATCTGTTTGATCAGCCGCTCACGTTTG
>CAZRSD010000096.1:0-6617 GCA_964602645.1 uncultured Myxococcales bacterium | reverse complement strand
TGATGAGACTACGCACTAGGTCAAACACGCGGCCCAAACTAAACATAGCTAGAAATTCGAGTATGCCTTTCATTGCTCAAACCGCATTATCGTCGAAAAAATAGGCCGGCGAAAAATCCACACAGCGCCGCGCCACCAATATAGCGCCATGGATGCGAATGAACTTCGTTGTTCACGACAGTGGCGGTATCTGCGATTTTCTCAACAGCCCTTTCTTGTTTATCTTTTACACTCTCATAGATCGATGAGATCAACTCGATAAGCTCTAGTTCTTTTGCGTTCGACTGGTCCTTCAACTTCTGCAGAGCGGCGTGAATGTCTTGATTTTCCGTGATACGTCCTCTTGCCATAAGTCCCTCGCCCTAATAGTTCATTAACAACTCGCATTCACTCGAAAAAACGTCTAAAAATATATAATATCTAAGCTTTAAAGCAGCAAGACGTGTTTATTTAAAGGAGAGGTGTAAGCGCACTATGTTGAAAACCACGACGCTAAAGCAGGTGACGCGATTCGGCGCCTTCTTGCGCGCGATCTTCGAGGATTTTATTGCCCTTGATGGCTCGGTAAAAGCCGCCGCGCTCGCCTATGCGACGCTGATTGCCATCGTACCGCTGATGGTTTTTAGCTTTGGCTTTGTGCTCGCGTTTCCAACAATGTCGCCGTATTTCGAAGCACTCCACCAATTTCTCTTTCGTCACTTTATACCGTCGTCAGCGTCGATAATTCAAAAAAATGTTCAGCTTTTCGCAAGCAACGCCACCAACCTTTCAGCGACTGGTCTCGTGTTTTTCCTGATCACCGCGGTGCTCTTAATTTTTACCATGGAAACAGTGTTCAATTCGATTTGGCATGTCAAAACGACGAGAAAGGGCATCAGAGCGTTCTTAAATTATTGGGCATTTTTGACGCTGATTCCCCCGATGGGCGTGGTCGCCGTTGCGCTATCGGTGTTCTTGACGTCGCTACCAATAGTCTCAACGCTGTTCGCGATTCTTGCCTGCTTCCTGCCCTTTGTGCTGACCTTTTGTGGTTACGCATTTATCTACGCCACAATACCCAATTGCCAGGTTCTAATTCGTCATGCGAGCATTGGCGCGCTTGTAGCGGCTGTGATGTTCGAGATCGTAAAAGAAGGTTTTCGCCTTTATGCAACCAATTTCTCCTCGGATGTTATCGTGTACGGCGTGCTGTCGGTAATACCGATGTTTTTGTTGTGGCTTTATCTCTCCTGGCTTATCACCATTATCGGCGCCGTCATCGCGCATCGCTTGGGGCAATCGCGACGACGGTTGCCATGACGTCTTATTCGGTATCGCCGTGATGTTTGGTGGTGTCGTAATACACGGTGCCTTTTTCGCCCCAGGTTCTATCGGCAATTTCCGGCCAATGCTCCTTAGAAAAGCCCGGTTCATGATCAATTTTTTCTTTATCGACGTCGACACGAAAACAGCCATGTTCGTCGTCAAAATGCAAACTATCCCAAGGCAGCGCAAAATATTTGCCGCCGATACCCATGAAACCACCAGTATCGAGCACGGCGTATCCGACTTTCCCTGAAAGCTTATCAATGACGAGTTCACGAATTTTACCGAGATGCTCGTCGGCATTGTTTCTCACTTCCCTGCCGAGAACCTCAGCGACGGCTTTTACCACGTGAGACGCTCTACTAGTATTGGCCATTAGATTTCCTTATTTATACAATTTTTCACATTACTCGACATGCTTAGTGGGCACGCGTGCAAAAAAGAAGCCCATATATATCGCAAATGCTGGAATAACCAAACGCAAAAGATATACGCCCGCAAGAATCGCAAGACCAGCGCTCTTTAACGTCACAATATTTCTCCCGCAGTACGAGGAAAATCGAAACAACTTTTGATGGGATACGTTATTAATTTCGCTCGTTCAATATCACGTACACTCCTAATTAATTCTTACGATCGAGCGAGCTAAGCGCAAGCCATTTTGCGCGTGCGCGCACGCACAAAAGATCCGAGGCTTACCGTCTAGCACCAATTTCCATTGTGTTCTTTTCATTATTGTTTCATCGATGTTTCACGTTTAGGACCAACAGCCAGGCCGCATCAAATAAACTCTTAAGTGGTTGCCATTATGGGGAGTGTATCTATGAAAGTGGTCCGTTTTTTTGTCGTTTATTTAGCATTTTGTTTTGCCTGCATACCTGGTTTTGGACATAAGCCGAATCGCGAAAGCAAAGAACATGACATCAAAATTGTTGAAGCAAAGATCAAGACTGATGAGGTGGAAACCATAGGCGATGCGGCCGATGATTCCTGCACATACATTAACAAAGATCATCCCTCGCAGAGTTTGATCATTGGCACCGATAAAAAATCTGGACTCGCCGTCTACAATCTCAATGGCAAACGTTTGCAAAAGTTAACCGACGGCAATCTTAACAATGTTGATATCCGGTACGAATTCGAATTTGACAACGACGATGTCGCGCTTATCAGTTCCGGTAATCGCAGCACTAACACACTCGATTTCTATTATGTCGATGACGATGATGCTAAGGTAAAGCGCTTAGCCGTCGGCGTACATAAGGCTGAAATTGAAATTTATGGCTCATGTATGTATCGCAGCCCGAAGACTGAAAAGATGTATGTTTTCGCCAACAGCAAAGATGGCGTCGTGATTCAGTGGGAAGTTAAAGCCAAGAAGCGTCATTTGACGCTCACCAAGGTGAGGACGTTTGATGTTGGCACGCAGGTTGAAGGTTGCGTTGTCGATGACGAACTCGGTCGCTTCTACATAGGCGAAGAAGCTGTTGGTGTCTGGCAATATGGCGCTGAACCAAAAGATGGTGATGCACGAAAGCAAATCGATCATACCGGTGCAGGAGGGAATCTCGTCGCTGACGTTGAAGGATTAACCATTTATCGCATCAAAGACAACGACGGGTATCTTTTGGTCTCAAGCCAAGGCGAAAATGCCTACAATATTTACCATCGAAACGACGGTACATTTGTGGGCAAATTTCAAATCATGTTTGAAGGCAAACTCGTCGAAGATACCGACGGCATTGACGTTGTGAGCCATCGTCTCAACAAAGAATTTCCTTCTGGACTTTTGGTGGCACAAGACGGCAGCGAAGCGAATGAGCGGCAAAGTTTTAAGTATGTATCGTGGGATGATTTGGCAAACCAATTCTCGCCGCCACTTAAGCGCGCCAAAAAGGATCCGATCATAGATAACTAGCAAATATCACCTTGTTTGACGACAAGCCTTGATGCGGTATAGTTTTCACTGTTTTCTATTTTAGGTGGTCACCGTGAAACGCTATGCCGTTTTCCTATTATTGCCGTTCGTCGTTGTGCTGCTTGCGTGCAAAAAGAAAGACCAGCCGCGCACCGAGAGTGTCGACTTTGACAAAAGCTTTTCTATCAGCTCTCAATTTGACGACGTGACGTCGGAATTCAATATCACCATTCATCTTGGCGAATCGCTCCACGTCTACGCGCCTGGTGAAAAAATTGGCAAGCCGGTGAAGCTCGAGATTACCGACCTTAACGGTTGGCAAAGAGATGGGCAACTTGTGGCGCCGCCGGGTAAACCAAAGGATCTTGGTAACCTCGGCACAAGCATCGTTCTCGAAGGCGACGTGCGTCTGAGTCAAAAACTTAAAAAGGGCCGCGGCAAAGGCGAAGCGCTCCTGCATCTACAGGTGTGTTCAACCACTGCATGTGATCGTCCTCGCGTGCATCGCTTGCCACTCGAATCGGGCAAGCCCTAGTTCTCGTAGCTATGAAGCACTTTGACGCAATTATGTTTGAGTTCAGCAACAATTCGCTGATGAAAGAGTCCATCGAATTCCTGATGATGCACATGAGCGATGACCGGGCTTTTAAGCGGTCTACAATCGTTCATGACGCGCAATTTGGACTGCTCGCGCACGAGATGTTGCGGCACAACAGCGCGGCCCATACCCAATCGCACCCCGTCGATAATGCCGTAAATATCGTCGCAATATGAACGCTCTATCGAGAGTGACATCCCCGCATTGTGAAGAAAATTGATCGTTGTTTGATCATATGGATCGTGATCCAAATAGACATCAGAAGCATCATAGCAATCCGATTCGACGAGTACATACGACTCTTCGAACAGATGAACCTTTTCGATTTTCGGATCAGCAAGTTCGTAATTGAGAATCGCGATATCAATGGCCCCGCGCATAAGCATTTCCGGTAGCTCAAAGACCTCCTTTGAGAAATATTCTACCGTAAGCTCTCGATGCTGACGCATGAACTCGCCAAGCGACGGCATAATAATCGAGCGCAAAATCGAACTAAACGCACCGATGCGAAGAATGCCCGCGAAGGTCGACGCTTTTTCCGACGCCTTCAGTTTAAGTCGAAGCTCGTCGAGCAAGACCTTTTTGCGCCGTCCATAGGAAAGAATTTCTTGCCC
Source organism: uncultured Myxococcales bacterium (assembly GCA_964602645.1). GTDB lineage: Bacteria > Myxococcota > UBA727 > UBA727 > JABDBI01. The sequence continues at coordinate 2,182 of CAZRSD010000096.1, read as the reverse complement.
CGCGCTCGTCAATGACAAATTCGGTTGACTCCGATAGATGAGCGGCGTTCCGATGCTCTCTTCGAAACGCCTGATTCTCTGTGAAAGGGCAGGTTGTGTAATATGCAACATTGACGCTGCGCGCGTGAAATTCTTGGTAATGCACACAGCTAAAAATGCCGATAGGCCGAGCGAATCAAAATCTTGGTCCATAAATTTTTCTCATAGCCCGATAACGAGCTTTGATGGCACGAAAGAAGGTGAAGACGGCACTAACTTCTACCAAACACGAGGTTAGTCATGAACAAAGCATGTGAATTCGTCATAGTTCTTCTCGCTTCTTTAAGCGCGCTCGCCGACAATGCAAACCCATTCCCCATTATGATCAGCTGCGTCAACGACATCGCGGTGCCAACAGAAACCTTGATCATCAAAGCAAATATCGTCACCAATCAAGCAACGCTCTTTTATCAAAGCGATACGTTGGCTCATCCCTATAGATTCTCGGTGGATAAGGCTCACGGAATTTACTCCTCCTCGTCCGTAAACATTAAGCGAAACACTGGTGGCATGAGCGGCGAAAAGTCCTCTTTAACCATTTCTGCTCATATGGCGGAGGTGTTTAGAGTTACTCGTTATTCCAATTTTTCCGTAGATTTCGCCGAAAAGGGCATGGGCGACTTTACACCTACATTGTTGTCATATTCGACTGGCGTCGACTCATTTCCTGATAGCCACGAGAATGGTTCTATTACACTTAACAATCTTTCTTGCGTCTTAACGGGCCTCTAGACTGCAAAGGCGTTGCGCGCCGCCCGCACACCCCTATAAAAACGGATTTTAGCCTGATAAAAATCGCATCAATCTCGTTTTTCCATTGCATGGGTATGAGCATGACCGCAGAAAATTCGGAGCCGCACACTCTTCGTCGAACACACAAGAATTTCGAACTTGTCTCCGATTTTAAACCAACCGGTGATCAACCTGCCGCCATCGCGTCGCTTGTCGATGGTCTCAAACGTGAGCGCACGCATCAAGTGCTCCTCGGTGTGACGGGTTCAGGAAAAACATTTTCAATGGCCAATGTCGTCGCACAAATCAATCGCCCAACACTGGTGCTTGCGCATAACAAAACGCTGGTGGGCCAACTCTACGAAGAGTTCAAGGCATTTTTTCCCAATAACGCCGTTGAGTACTTCGTTAGCTATTACGATTATTATCAACCCGAAGCATACGTACCGTCGACCGACACCTATATCGAAAAAGACAGCCAAATCAACGAGACCATCGATCGCATGCGTCACCGTGCGACCACATCTTTGCTCACGCGTGACGACGTACTCATCGTTGCGTCCGTCAGCTGTATTTACGGTATTGGTAGCACCGAAAGCTATCAAAATATGACAGCGTATGTTGAAGTTGGCCGTCCGCTCCGTCGTGAGTCCTTTTTGCGGCAACTCGTAGAGAGCCAATATCAACGAAATGATTTTGCCTTCACACGGGGGACGTTTCGCGTGAAGGGCGAGATCGTCGAAATTTTTCCGCCAAGCGAAGAAGAGTACGCGGTGCGCATCGAATTTTTTCAGGATGTCGTTGAGCGCATTAGCATGGTCGATCCGCTTCGCGGCAAAACGAACAATACCATGCCCTACATCACTATATTTCCCGCGAGTCACTACGCCACGACCAAGGAGAAATTAAGCACCGCGCTCAAGGCGATTCGCTCTGAGCTCGGCGAAGAACTCGTTCGTTTGAAAGGCTTGGGGCATTTGCTTGAAGCACAGCGCCTCGAGCAAAGGACACTTTTCGATCTCGAAATGCTTGAGACGGTTGGCGTCTGTAAGGGCATCGAAAATTATTCGCGCCATCTTTCGGGGCGAGGCGCTGGTGAGCCACCGCCGACGCTACTCGACTATTTTCCCAAAGATTTTTTGATGTTCATCGACGAATCACATCAAACCTTGCCGCAAATTCGTGGCATGTATCGAGGCGATCGGGCGCGCAAAGAGACTTTGACTATGCACGGTTTTCGTCTTCCGTCTGCACTCGACAATCGCCCTCTGCGTTTTGATGAATTTAATCAACTCATCCATAACGTCATCTACGTTTCGGCAACACCAGGAGAGTACGAGATTGAACAAACCAAGGGCGAGGTCGTCGAGCAGTTGATTCGACCAACCGGTCTCCTCGATCCACAAGTCGT
>CAZRSD010000095.1:5353-6619 GCA_964602645.1 uncultured Myxococcales bacterium | reverse complement strand
AATTTCATGCGCGCCTTGTGGCCAAAGAATATGGCATCTTCGATCCAAAACATCGTGATGGCGCAAATAGCGTCAAATTCATGCAAGGTCCGGCGGTGGTCTATGCGCATAGCAAGGGTGGCAAACTTACGGCCGACCTGTGCGCGAATTTGTCGGAAGCAACTGGCGGCGTAGTTTGTCAGGATGGCGGCCTTCAGGTCAATTTGTCGGGGCCCTATTCGGTAAATGGTTTCTCTTTGGCCCTAAACGGCAAGATCGATCATGCGCATGTAGAAAGGGTTTTGCCGTTTTTGCACAAGGAACTTGTTACGCTCGACGTTGCGGCCGGGCTTAAGGGCAAGTTCACCAAAGCAAAGAACCAAAGCACTCACTTCGTTGCAGATTTAGAATTCGCACGCATTAATGCAAGCATGCCAAATATGCCAAAGATTCAATTGCAAAAGCCGGTGTCCGTCGCTATTCACGACGATTCCTATGAAATCGCTGGCGATGCCGTGTTCGAATTTGCGCCTGGGCAAGTTTCAGTTCGCGGTTCAATTGCACAAAGCGCGTTCGACGTCCATTTCAATGGTGAAATTCCGCTCATGGTAACACGCTTTATCGTGCCGATTGTTCAACGTGCTGATGGCCTCGCCAAAGGTGACATGACGCTATCGGGCTCGCTCGATAAGCCGCTTCTCGAGGGCACTATTGTGCCTACGCCAAAATCGCTCATCACGTTTAAGAAATGGCTCGAAGGAATGGAAATTTGGGAAGGCACCATTTCATTTCGCAAGACATCACCGACGTCATTCATCACCAAATTTGATAAGTTTAAGCTTGGTCTTGGCGATGGTCGGCTCTTCCTCAATGGCATCTTTGATAAGCACTATGCGGAACATGAAGAAGAAGCCAAATCGAAATTCGATCTGGAGCTCACCGGCAGCAACATTGTTCTGCGCGATCGGCTCGATTTTATCGAAACCGATTTTACGATTCAAACCAAACATTCGCCCGTTGGTGGGGCGATAGCGAAAGGTGAGATTACGATCACCGATGGCTCAGCCCACCGGCAGTTTGATTTGCGTAACTTCGTAGCGCAAGCGCAAGGCGGCATAAAGCCCGCGTTGTTCAAGTTCGCCACGGCGCTCGACATGCGGATGGACGTTGACATTGCCGTTCGACAATTTCGTGCATCGGCTCGAATGCTCAACATTGACATTGAGACCATGCTGCGTGGACAGTTGGTTGCGCAGGGGCCTGTCGCACATCCAAAATTCAAGGGCG
>CAZRSD010000095.1:0-5343 GCA_964602645.1 uncultured Myxococcales bacterium | reverse complement strand
CCATTGTTGTCACCGAAGGTGCCATTATTTTTCCGGCGACATCATTTGATCTGATGGAAAGTCAAATTGTCCTTGAGGAAAATTCCGATCGGGTTTTCGATCCAAAGATCGACATCACGGCCACACAAGATCTTCCCAAGAGTGAGTTTCCGGGTCTCACCAATGATACCGTCGTAGAATTCTCACTGCGCGGCGATCTCGATCGCTTAAATTTAGGACTTCGGCCCATCCGCGGCGATATGCGGTTGAGCCAAATGAAGATCTTCTTGTTCTTGTTAAGCCCACAGGGAGATGCCTCCAAAGAAATCGGCCTGCGTCTTGGTGCGCAAAAAGCGGCGATGGCGTTTTCGGGCGAAGTATTTCTCAGGCCGTTGGCCAATGAATTGCAAGAGCTGCTCGAGGGCAGAACTAAGACACGCTTTCAATTTGGCACTTCGCTCGATGTGAGCGGTTTGTCGTTGCGCTTTTCGTGGAAACTTGGTCCACGCATCGAATTGCAAGGCTCCTATGCTTTCTTTAATGAACGAGGAGATCAACGTGATAAGGCAAATTATCTAATCGACAGCCAATATTCGCTCGCCGATCTGAAATTAAAATTGTTAATCTTCGATCATCGTCCTGCGGGTCCGCTCTCACTCGAAACCCTTTTTGGTTCGGTGCGTCAGCTCGACAAAAACGAGCCACGAGGCAAGATTCGCCTCAAGTATAGGGTGCTTGAGAAATGATAGGTTTCACGTTTCAGTTTTGCTTAGCGGCTATGCTCGTGCTCGGGGCACAGAGCGCGCGAGGAGAAAAATTGGTAACGCGCGCTGAGACAGAGTTCGACGTTGTCACCAACACGGCTCTGATTGCGTCGGCAAATAACTATCTGCAGCGCTTCATCAACATGTCGGCGAACTCCGAGCATAGGCGCCTTGCGGAAGACTTTTTGCAAAGCCTTTATAGTTCCTATGCGACAAAATGCGATTATCGCGATGATGGCGACGGGCGCGCGCTCTTGTGTAAAATCGTCACCAAGCGAACGATTCGAAACATAAGCGTCAAGAATTTGCCAGCGTCGCTGCTCGAAGGTGAACTTAAGCGAAGAATCTCAATCGAAATTGGTCAGACCATTGATATCGACGAGAGCATCAAAGATCTTTTAAGTTTGGTTAAAGGGCGTGTCGAGACGTATTTGCGCAAGAATGGTTATTACGACGCTACGGTCGCGGTAAGCCATCAGGCGCCGCCGAAAGAGCCCTGGGCGGATATCACCATCGAGATCACGGGCGGTGTGTTCGCGCGGGTCAACAGTGTGGTGGTGTCGGGCGATTCGCCGGTATCGCCCAGTTCTGTCAAGAAACTTTTTTCTCGCATGTGTTTTTCATTCAATCGCATCATTGAATCGGTGTCGATAGGAACGGTCGGTTGTTATTCGCGTGAGCTTGAGCGCGAGTCTGTTCAGAATCTGCAAGATCGCCTCGCAAAAATGGGCTATGTGCAATCGCAAATTCGCGTGAGTCATTATTGGATTAATCCAAGCGACGAGACAGCGCCCGTGATATGTCGATCGCACGATGCTAAATTACCTCAATATCGCTGCGTGAATATGCGCGTCCACGTCGACAGCGGTCCGCGTTTTCGTTGGACGGTTAATGTCAAAGATCGCCTTTCAATTAGTCGCAATGCACTCACGAGATTTATTGCGTCGATCTTTTCCGTCGACCAATTGTCACGTGCTTCAACGTCGGATCAGAGCGATGAGATTCCACTCGATTACCTTATTCTTGAGGAGGAGCTTGCGAATCAGGTTACTTTTGTTGCCGCAAAAAATGTCGATGAGCAGGAATTAACCGCATCTGCCGATGAGATAACTGAGTTCCTCGTTGCGCACGGCTACGCAAACGCGGAAGTCGTGCCGAGCCTTGTGCAAGAAGATGACGAAAACGTGGTGGTGACCTTCGACGTATACGCTGACCGGCCCTTCTTCCTTGAGTCGGTTAAAGTCTCTCCCGAAAAATATGCCGCATTCTTCGACGAGGAAGCGTTGGATTCGCTCGTTAAGCTGCGCTCATTTACCGCAAATGGTAGCCCGTCATATCCTGCTATCAACGCAGCAAAAGAAGAAGTGGCAAGCCGTCTCAAAGCGCGAGGGTGGAAGGATGTGACGGTTGTAGCCGATATGGAAACAACTGATAATGGCGCCGTAAATCTGGTGTTTTACGTGACGAGCGACAAACGTGAACTTATCGATGAGGTGATTATCTTTAATGGTCTCGAGCGGCTCAACGAGGACATTCTACCTAATTTGCACAACTGCGATAATTTCATGCCCCTCAAACGTGGCCTCGCTGTGCAAAGGCGTTGCGCGAAAAGCTCATTTGTACCTGAGCGCGTCAATGACGACAGCTTAAAGATCGCCGACCACTATCAGGCTAATGGTTATCTCTATGCAGAGGTTGCGAGTGAAATCGTTCAGGTCGAAGACCGGCACAAAATTGTCTTTACCGTTTTTGACAGCCGATACGATGAAAAATCTCTCAAACCACTCGTTGCACAAAGCATCAACGACATCATCATTTCAGGCAACACCAAGACCGCAGCGGGTGCGATCAAGCGGCTATTTCCGAAGGATGGTAAAAACAACACGCTCGATCCATTCTCGATAAAACTCGGTCTGTCGCGCTTGCGCGAGGCGGGACGCTTCTCGCGCATCGACCATAAGATTATGTTTGGCGAGGAAAATAGCGATGACGCCTACTTCCTTTTGCAAGTAGCCGAAAGGCCTTCATTGTCGCTCGATACATCGGTTGCATTTAGTACTGATCAACTCTTTAGCTTTGAAGCTGAACTTGAAGAAGCAAATTTGTTTAGGTCGATGTTAAAGCTCAACACATCGCTTGCACTCGGCATGTTTTGGGGCCGTCAAAGCATCATTAGTAATAAATTGGTATGGCCCTATATGTTTGGTCAGCCGTTGCGATTGACCGTGACGGCCCCGTACATCGTATTTGATGATTGGCTGCATCGTGCCGAACAAAGCAGGCGCTTACAAAGCAAAATCTTTTTGCGGCTTGATTGGCGGCTTAATTCACGTGTTTTGCCCTACCTCGAATATTGGTTGGTGTTTACCCAAGAGGACCGCAATGCGACCGTACTTGGTGCAAGCGAAATGTTCAGTAGCCTCGATGGTCTTATTCCCACCATCAAAACGCGCGGAGAAATTCAAGGAGTGCTTAAGCCCGGCATTAGTTTCGTGAGCCTCGACAATCCCTTTGATCCACAATCTGGTTTCGACATAAATGTGTGGACGGAGCTAAGCGGTGGGCCACTACTTGGCGATCCGCCATTTGTGAATCTCGGCGCGCAAAATCGCTTCTTTGTTCCACTTGGCCCACTCACGCTCGCGCTCCAGGCGACGTTCATGCGCGCATTCATCGAGCCGAACGAGGAGAACTTTCGCAAATTGCGCAACGTAAGCGTCATGGATCAACTCGGCGGCGATCGCAGCGTGCGCGGCTTTAAAACCTTCGCAATCGGAATGACTCATTTTGATGGTGCGCTGACAAAATATGCGGGTTACGTTTCTAACGTTGCTAATGTGGAGTTACGATTTCCGCTCACGTCTAAGAGTGCTATAGGCAATTTCTCCGGAGCTCTTTTTGTCGACGAGGGCATGGTCATTCCCTGTGGTTCGCTCTTTCGCTGCGTCGACAAAGCATCGGTCAAAAGTCTCGCGTCGAGATATGCGTTTGGCCTTTCGGTTGGTGTTGCACTTCGTTACAGCTTGCCGGTTGGCCCCATTTCGCTCGACTACGGTATTTCGCCGCTCACCGGCGACAACCGTGTGCATCTCTTGTTTGGCTATTCATTTTAACGCACGAACGGAAAGAAACCAAGAGCGATAAGAATGAATGAAGCGACGAGCAAACTCGCTGGTGGACGTGGAGCTAAATTGAGCCCGGCCATGAGGGTTTGTTTGGAAAACATGAAGACAAAGACCCGCATCACGCATGCGGCGCCAATGGCGACGGAAAGAAAGATCGAGCCACTAAATATCATGCTGTCTTTGAGCGGCGCTATCAACGAGAGCTTGACGAAATAGCCAAGCGTTCCTGGCAAACCCGCTATCGAGGAAATGGCGACGAGAAACGTCAATGTTTGCCACGGGTTGGTTCTGCCGAAGCCTGACATTTCTTCCCACGTTTGCCAGGGTTGATGAATGGGATCCATGTAGGCGAGCGAGCCATAGAGCGTGAACAGCGTGAGCGTAACGAAGGAAAATATCGCAAGCATGAAGATGAGTTTGGGCAACAATACCGAGACACCAAAGAGTATCGACATGGCAAATAACGGTGCAATCGACGCTGCGATATAGGCTACCGTGCGACGAATTTTGCTTTGATCGAGTGCACGCAGCCAAAGAATCATGAAGCCGAGAATTAAAATGAGGCCAAGGAAATTTACGCCATTTTCTAAGTCCAACCCTGAACGGGTGAGAACGGATTTAAGGTCAAGGAGCATAATGGCGCATTGAATTGACGCATTACTTGCATGCAAAAAGGCCACACTGATATTGCCGCCGTCGCTGCTGTCGACGTGACCGAAGTGAAACGGTGGGATGCCAGAAAATGCAAGTGCCGCAAGCGCGATCATGATCAGCGCCAATAGGGCAAACGCGTCGCTCGCGGTATTCGAGAGATTGAGGAACGCAAGATTGGTTGAAAAATTGGCGTAATTCAAAAGTAAGATGGCGAGCAGAAACTCTAAGAAGAAGATGATGGTGCAAAAGCTCAGCTTAAGGCCAATTTCTGCTTTCTTGCCGCCCGGCGTGCATTTGATGGCGAGTGTCGTCATGAGTATCAGCCAGCTGGTGCCGGTGACTAATTTCAAGATGAGCGAATCGGTGCAGACATTGCTTATCGACAACGTGAGCGACGCCGATATCAAAAAGAAGACTTCACCATTTTGATTTTTGGCAAGTGTTTTGCGCCCGAGCAGCGTTGCGATAATTGCATTGAGCACGAGGAAAAATGACGCAATGCTGTCGATGAAGAGCGTCGGCAATCGCGCACTCTGCACCATGTTGAGGAGATCAAGAAATATGAGCAGCAGGGCTACTGAAAGCGAACTGAGCGTGAGGAGACGAATATGCGGCTTTTCGGCCAAACCTAAGCGAAACTGCCGTGTGCCAATGGCCTCGAGCGCGAGGACCGCGAGCGAGGTGCACATGAGCAAAACAATAGAAATGTCGGTAGCCTTTGTCATCGAAGACCTAGAGGAAAATGGCGAAGGTCGATACAATTCATACTAGCATCAGACACCTTGCAATCTCGCGTAGAAAATTACTATCGGTATTGCCAG
>CAZRSD010000094.1:0-6670 GCA_964602645.1 uncultured Myxococcales bacterium | reverse complement strand
TGCGCATTACACGCTTGATGCCTGCACACAAAGTCAGTTTGATAATCATATTCGTGCGATTACCGACGAGCCGCTTGATACAAAACTCACCACCAATTTCTTTGCCATGCGCAATTTGCTTGGACCCGCTAGATTTGCACGCACCATCAATGTTCCATCACCGGCGCCACAACCTCTGCATCTCTATTGGTACCACAAAAAAGAAACGCGCCCGTTTCGCAAACTCGGCCACGTCACGATTTGCGCACCTGACCGCGATGTGCTCGATGAACTCATCGCAACCATGCGAGATTATGATGCGCGCTTTCTCACTGAACTTCTCACCAACAAGGATGTGCTATGACACAAGTCATCATTGCCATGGGTAGCAAATCAGATGTCGACGTCATGCGAAATGCAGCAACAGCGCTTGAGACGTTTGCAATTTCCCACCGCTGTCGGATTTTGTCGGCGCATCGCACACCAGACGAGGTCGCTCAATTTGCCAAGAGCGCCCGCAGCAACGGCGTGCGGGTGATCATTGCAGGTGCAGGTGGTGCGGCACATCTACCCGGCATGCTTGCTGCATTCACGGAACTGCCGGTTATCGGTGTACCCATACCATTTGCACCGCTCAATGGCAGCGATGCGTTGCTGTCGATCGTACAAATGCCGCGCGGTATTCCCGTGGCAACAGTTGCGATCGGCAATTCATTTAACGCCGGCATTCTTGCGGCGCAAATACTTGCCGTCAGTGACGACGCACTCTTTGATCGCTTGGTGCACTGGCGCAGAAAACTTCGCGATGACATAATTGCCGACGATGCGGTGCTCTTTAGCGAGAACCCTCGCCCACTCGCCTTAGTAGACTAGGTGCTTGGCCGCAATTTGTAATGAGCAAGAAAACGTGATCGCACAAGACATGACACCAACGCATGAGTCGCGCCGTTGGCCCTTGCGGTTTTTGGAATTTTCTTCCACATGACAGCAAACGGAGCCAACGGTCATGAAGATTTTTTTTATCGTGAGCTTTTTGTTGGGATCGCTCGTCGTCTTTCAGCCTTCACTCAATCGCATGATATTTGAGCAAAGGGGCTTGAGTTTCGCGGTGCTACTAAATGGCGCCGTACTTTTTTGCGTGGTGAGCTTACTTTTTCTTTCCGTATCCTTGGCGCCAGAACGCTTTCCAGAAATGTTGCGTTACCTGCCCAATAGAATCTTTAGCTGGTGGTATGTGTTGCCTGGCATCATGGGCTTTCTCCTCGTGGTGCTCGTGCCCATTCTGATCAAAGAGATGGGCGCGTTTTTAACAATAGTCACCATGATCTTAGGCCAGGTTGCAACAAGCTTTTTGTGGGACATGTACCAAGGAGGCACAGCCTTAGGTAGCGCTCGCTTGCTCGGCCTCATATTGGTGATGTCTGGCGTCTATTTATCATTCAGACCTTCGGTGTGACACCATGAATAATAATTCACGCCAGCAGGCAAGCCTTTTCATCAACGGTGAACGCCATCTCGTCGGTGGAGCTCATGCGTTTATGATGCTTGCCGATTATCTTCGTTACGAACGGGAACTTTGTGGAACCAAGATCGTCTGTGCTGAAGGAGACTGCGGCGCCTGCACGGTTTTGTGTACGCGCGATCACGAACGTTTTTATCCGATCAATGCATGCATTGCGTTGGTTGCCACGCTTGATGGGTGTCACCTCATTACCGTCGAAGCCCTCGCAAAAAACGGCAAGCTTAGCACCGTTCAAGCGGCGATCGTCGAGCATCACGGCAGTCAATGCGGTTTTTGCACGCCTGGCTTCGTCATGGCGATGAGCGGTATGTTTGAAAAGCCGTGCAATGAGCTCACACCGCAGCGTGTAAAAAATTGCCTCACAGGAAATCTCTGCCGCTGCACCGGGTATCAACCACTCATCAACGCTGCACTATCACTAGATACGGCGCGCATCGAGCCGCTCGCTAAACGCTTTACCACTACGTCGTCAACACAAGAACTTCGCAATGCACGCCAGAAGCCCATGCACGTCATCGACAAAGAACGCGAATTTTTTGCGCCGCTCACTATCGCCGATGCTGTGCGCTTTAGACAAACCTTCCCCGATGCACGCGTCGTGAGTGGCGCAACTGACATTGGTGTGCTGGTGAACAAAGGGCGTAGTGCGCCGAAGCGCTACCTGAGTCTGCACTTGATCGACGCGCACAACGCTATCACCGAAGTCGGTGATCGCATCGTCGTCGGTGCGTGTGCTCGACTCAGCGATGTGCGCCATTTTGTCAAAGATCGCGTTCCCGAGTTTGCGAATTTCTTAAATTTATTTGCGTCACCGCAAATTAAAAACATGGCGACACTAGTAGGCAATGTCGCTAACGGCTCACCAATTGCCGACACCATTCCGTTCTTAATGGTGACCGATGGTCACGTTCACGTCACTGGCAACAACGAAACGCGAACGATAGCAATGTGCGATCTCTCTATTGGCTACAAAATGCTCGCGCTCAAGCCTGCAGAAATTATCACCCACATAAGTTTTACAAAGCCAACGCCGCGCCACCTCTTGCGTCTGGAAAAAGTGTCGCAGCGCAAAGACCTCGATATCTCGACGGTGAATATGGCGTGCTCCTTCGATGTTTTAAAGACTGGCGTCGTCAATGAAGCACGCATCGCGGTGGGCGGCGTTTCTTGGTGTGTAGTGCGCCTTGCAAAAACTGAAGCGCTCCTGACCGGTCAACAACTTGACGGCGCCCTGATTGATAGAGCCGCCAAGCAAATCGCACATGAAATTACGCCGCTCGATGACATTCGTGGCTCAGCTGAATATCGTCGTGCCTTAGTCGATGGTCTCTTTCGTCGGTATTGTCATGGAGTGATGACACATGAATGATACGCACATTCCACTATTGAGCGAAACGGTGAGCCTGCCCCATGACTCAGCTCATTTGCATGTTGCTGGTGCTTCATCCTACGTCGATGATCGCCCATTCTTACAACACGAGCTTCACATTGGCCTCGTTTACAGCCCTCACGCAAAAGCACGGATTCGCCGTATCGATTGGTCCGGCGTCGAAAACGACATCGTCGTACTAACCGGTCACGATCTTCATCATAATCTTTGGGGCTCGATTTTTTCCGACCAACCGCTGCTCGCCACCCACGAAGTCAATTGTGTCGGCGATGTTGTTGCCATTGTCGCCGCACCAACACCTGATCGTTTACGACAGGCGATCGGCTGCGTCATTGTGGACTACGACGTGTTGAAGCCTATCTTGAGTATCGAAGATGCCATCGCACAAAAGAGCTTCATTGGTTTTGAGCGCGAGATTGCGCGCGGCAACGTCGACGACGTCTTTACAAAATCGCCCCACCGCCTAGCGGGGAGCTTTACGCTTAAAGGTGCCGATCACTTTTATCTCGAAAACCAAAGCGTTCGCGCGTGCCCCGAAGATGATGGGCGCATGATGATCTATTCCTCGACTCAGCACCCGACGGAAACGCAGGCGTTGGTGGCGGAAGCGTTAGGGTTGCCGCAAAGTCATGTGGTGTGCTCGGCCGAGCGCCTCGGCGGTGGCTTTGGCGGCAAGGAAACCCAAGCCGCACCATTTGCTGCGTACGCCGCGTTGGTGGCACACAAAACGAAAATGCCGGCACGCCTCGTCCTCACCAAGGACGACGACATGATCATCACCGGCAAACGCAATCCATTTCGCGTGCATTACGATGTTGGTTTTGACAACGCGGGTGTCATCCTTGCTATCGATGGATTTTTTTACGGCGATGGTGGTGCGTATGCCGATTTGTCGCCGGCGATATTAGAGCGGGCCATGGCCCATGTCGACAACGCGTATTTCCTTCCACACGTCCGCATTCGCGGGCAGGTGGTGCGCACCAATTTTCATTCGCACACCGCATTTCGTGGCTTCGGCGGCCCAAAAGGTGTAGCGCTCATCGAACATGTCATGGAAGACATTGCGCATTTTTTGCGCATCGATGCGCTCGATGTGCGCCTGCGAAATTGCTATCGCGGTGACAATAACACGACGCCATATGGGCAGGTCGTAGAAAATAATTTGTTGCCCGCGCTTTTTACGACGCTTGCTGATCGCAGTGACTATCGCGCGCGGCGCCAAGCGCTCGACGAATGGAACAACAACCCGCATAATAATCCGCGCGGCATGGCATTAACGGCGATAAAATTTGGTATCTGCTTCACAGCACGATTTTTTAATCAAGGTCATGCCCTCGTGCATATTTTTCGTGATGGCTCTGTGCAAGTAGCGACAGGCGCGGTTGAGATGGGCCAAGGCGTGCAGGTGCGCATTAAAGCACTCGTAGCACATGCATTTGGCATAGCGCATGAAAAAGTTCGGGTGCTTGCAACAGCAACCGACAAGACCGCGAACACCTCGCCAACAGCAGCGTCGAGTGGCACTGATCTCAATGGCAGCGCCGCACTCAATGCTTGCGAACAACTTAAAGATCGACTCGCGCGCTTGCTTTCAAGCCTCGTCAACGTTGCGCCAGAACATTGGCCGCAGCACACAGCCGGGCTCGGCACCGCGCCCGAAATTGAATTGTCGACGCTTGGCAAAGCGACAGCTACGTTTGCCAATGGTCACGTCGAAATTGAGGGCATCAAGCATCGACCCATCACGTTCACTGAGTTGGTGAATGCGGCGTATTTGAGTCGATTTCCTCTCAGCGCTTATGGATTTTATCGCGTGCCAGGCGTGACGTTTAACAAGGCCAGCGGCAAGGGAGCACCTTTCTTGTATTTCACCCAGGGTACCGCATGCTCTGAAGTAGAGATCGATCGACTCACTGGTTACGTCAAATGCTTGCGCACTGATATCTTGATGGACGCAGGCAATCCGATTAATTTCGCTCTCGACAAGGGCCAAATAGCCGGCGCATTTATTCAGGGGCTCGGATGGATGACCACGGAAAATCTTTTTTACGACGCAGAAGGCAAGCTTCTCTCACACTCGCCGAGCACCTATAAAATTCCGAGCATTCACGACATTCCCCGCATCTTTACCATTGAGCTTGTGCGCAATGACCATAACATCAAAAATATTCATGGCACCAAAGCCATGGGTGAGCCTCCTCTGATGCTCTGCTTCTCAATTTGGAATGCGCTCAAAAATGCGCTTGCGTATCATCAGGAAGAAAACGTGCGTTTACCATTGTTGCCTGTGCCAGCTACAGCGGAAGTACTTTTAGCAGAGCTTAGAAAACAGGTCGCACATGGACAGCCGTCGTCGTGACAAAGGAGTCATCTATGCAGCAGCGATTTATGCAGGTAGCTATTGAACTCGCGCTTCTAGGCATCGAAAAGGGTAATGGCCCCTTCGGTGCCGTCGTGGTCAAAGGCGATGAGGTCGTTGGTTTGGGGACCAATCGCGTCACGTCGTCAAATGATCCGACAGCGCATGCGGAAATATGCGCGATACGTAATGCGTGCGAGAATCTTAAAACTTTTAATCTTGCTGGCCTTGAGATTTACACGAGTTGCGAGCCGTGCCCGATGTGCTTAGGGTCGATCTATTGGGCGCGCCTCGATCGCATCTATTACGGCACGACACAAAACGATGCGGCCAAGATCAATTTTGACGACCATAAATTCTATGAAGAAATTGCAAAACCACCTCACGCACGCGCAATACCGACGGTGCAGCTCTTACGCGATGAATCGATTCGGGTTTTTGAAACGTGGGAGCGCTATGATAAAAAGGTTCAATACTAGAGCGTAGAACTCATCATTGCAGCCTTGATGGCCTCGCTTGTGTTCACTACAGCAGTTGTGGCCATACCGGAAATGCCTTTGGGTTCGCCACTCATCATGCTGCTTTAGTATTGACAAAGTCGGCGATTGTGCGATGAACATTGTTCACCTGCGCTCGTAGCTCAGCTGGATAGAGCATCAGACTACGAATCTGGAGGTCGCACGTTCGAATCGTGCCGAGCGCGCCAATATCAAAAAGCTCCTCGTTGGAGCTTTTTTTGTAGGTGCCTATGAAGTGGATTCTCATTGAAGCTGTCTTTTTTGGCGCAAGCGCACTCATGCTCGATGCTTTCTTTGCGCACGGCCTCCATAACTTCCTGGGTCCACAATTCACCGATACCATCCACCAGGCGTTAACAACGGCCTCGCGTTACCAACTCAAAGCGTCGATCTTGCTCATCGTGACCATCCTGCTGTATAGAAGCATTCCAAGCTTGTGGGTGATCGCATCGCAGCTGCTCATCACTAGCGGCGTACTGTTTTTCTGCGTTTCGATCTATCTGCGCCATCTTTTTGGCTACACCTGTTTCGCCAATTTGGCCCCCATCGGCGGCATTTCCTTCATGCTATCCTTCCTTGCCCTCTTGCCGCTTATACTTTGGCTCTAGGTTGCACTTCTCGTCGTCCCGCGGCTTGTCCGCGGCACGACGAAGGGTGAATGAGTCGTGGGACGACGAGAAGCCTCGAACCCTGCCAACTTTTTTCGTGTTTTCGCTCGCTGCACAATTGTTTCTATTTTTCTGGATCGTCACCACGAGAGTGGAATATATTCATCAATATATTTTAGAAATCAAATCTCCTAATTTTTTATATTTTTATACATCATTTTCACAAAAAGCGAAGGTGCTTTTAGAGCGCAGCGGGGGGACTGTACATGCGTTTTGGAATGGTCGTGTCGACTA
>CAZRSD010000093.1:0-6763 GCA_964602645.1 uncultured Myxococcales bacterium | reverse complement strand
AGATCTTGAGTATCGAGTTACTTGATGAATAATGACCTAGCATCGTTGCTGTATCACCAAGAAAAACGCCCCGGAAAAATCGAGGTTGTCTCCACCAAACCATGTAGCACGGCCCACGAGCTTTCGCTTGCCTATACGCCTGGCGTTGCTGCGCCAACGCTCGCCATCAAGCATGACCCCAATGAAACCTATAACTACACTGCCAAAGGCAATTTGGTGGCGGTCATCACGAACGGCACGGCGGTCTTGGGGCTTGGCAATATTGGCCCGCTCGCCGCCAAGCCAGTAATGGAAGGCAAAGGCGTACTCTTTAAGAAATTTGCCGATATCGATGTCTTTGATATCGAACTCGATGAAAGCAATCCTGAAAAAGTTGTCGACATCATCCGAGCGCTTGCGCCGACTTTTGGTGGCATCAACCTCGAAGATATCAAAGCGCCGGAGTGTTTTTATATTGAGCAGCAGCTCTCAAAAATCTTGCCGATTCCCGTTTTTCACGACGATCAACACGGCACATCCATCATAGCCGGCGCGGCTCTGTTAAATGCGCTCGAAATCGTCAAAAAGAATTTGGGCGAAGTTGTTATCGCCGTCTCCGGTGCAGGCGCCGCCGCGATTGCCTGCGCGCATTATTTTGTGGCGCTTGGCGCGAACATCAACAACATTTTCATGGCCGATATTGATGGCGTGCTCTATGAAGGGCGCGACAACCTCACTGAATCACATCGCCCTTTTGTGCACAGCACATCCAAGCGCGTTCTCGCCGACATTCTCGATGGCGCCGATGTCTTTTTGGGCTTATCAGCAGGCAACATTGTTTCGCCTGGCATGCTCAAGGCCATGAAGTCGCAGCCCATAATTTTTGCGCTTGCCAATCCCACGCCGGAAATCGGCTATAACGAGGCGAAGGAAGCGCGCCCCGATGCTATCGTTGCGACAGGGCGAAGCGACTATCCTAACCAAGTCAATAATGTCCTCGGCTTTCCCTATATTTTTCGTGGGGCCCTCGATACGCGGGCGACACAAATCAATCAAGCGATGAAAATCGCCGCGAGTACCGCGATTGCGAATCTCGCCAAGGAACGCATCCCCGAAAGCGTCCGCTACGCCTATGGGCGCAAGGATTTCAAATTTGGCCCAGATTACATTTTGCCCAAGCCCTTCGATCCACGCGTTCTCGGTGCTGTTGCACCCGCCGTCGCTCAAGCCGCGACGGAGTCGGGGGTTGCGCGCAAGCCCATCACCGATTTACGTGGCTACAAGGATCATCTCGCACAGCGGATTAACCCTGCGCGCGGCGCGCTCAATCTCATCTATGAAGAAGCGCGCAAATCGAATGCACGCATAGCGTTTCCTGAGGGCGATAATCCCCGCGTGTTGCAGGCTGCCGATACCCTCGTCAAAGAAAATATCTGCACGCCGATCCTACTCGGTAACGAAGCCGTGATCAAACGCCAAATCAGTCAGCTTGGCCTAAATTTGCATCATTTGGAGATCATTGATCCGATCACCGCGCCCGATGCCGACGACAAAGCGCTTGCCTATTTTAACAAACGCAGCCGCAAAGGCGTCACTGTCGAAGAGGCCAAGCATCGGATTCGATCACGTTCTTATTACGCCGCCATGATGCTCAAAGAAGGCCAATGCGATGGCGTCGTCTCGGGTATCACGCGCTCTTACGCCAATGCCGTGCGCCCTATCCTCGAGTGCGTGGGTACCCTTCCCGGCAAGCGCGCGATGGCGATGTACATGATCGCCTTTAAAGACGACGTGAAGTTCTTTGCCGACACCGCCCTGCACATCAATCCCACGGCGGAAGAACTCGCCACCATCGCTATTCAAACTGCCGATCGGGTGAGCTCCGATTTTGCCATCACGCCACACATTGCGCTCCTGTCCTATTCGAATTTTGGATCGTCGGCACAACTCGATCCGCTCAAGGCCAAAGCGGCGGTCGAAATCGTCAAGAAACTACGGCCTGATCTCAATATCGACGGTGAAATGCAAGCGGATGTCGCGCTCGACGACAATAAGCGCAATGAGCATTTTCCGTTCGCAACGCTCGCCAAAAATGCCAATGTCCTCATCTTTTCAACGCTCGATGCCGCCAATATTTCCTACAAATTGCTTGAGCAATTGGCACAATGTGAAGCGATAGGACCCATTCTCCTCGGTGTAAATGGTGCAGCCAACGTTTGCCAACTCTATGCATCTACCAGTAATATTATTCATATGGCAGCGATAACCGCCGCATCGACGGTGAAAAAGCGATTTACATGACCGAGAAAACTGAATGCCTATTTAGAAGCGCGTTCGCAGCGAGCGCCGTGCTCATGATCGTGTTGTTCATTTCCTATTTTACGCGCAACGTCGCTATCGCGTCCCTGGCACTATCCATAGGCATGATATTTTTCCAAATCACCGTGCCGTTTGAAGTACTGAAGCGCCTCGGCATTCGTCCACGCGATTGCAATATCTATGCGCACAACGTCGACACCACGCTCGATCTCTTGTTGCCGCCCTTTGGCCAAATCCGTAACAAGCCAGATTTTCGCGGTATGGGCCTAGAACTTGCCCACTTTGCGGTGATCACGGTGATTGTTTTTGCGATCTACATCGCTGGTTACTGGGCGTTTTATGCGTTCAAGGCAACGCACGAGAATGCAACACTCATCGTTTTGTGGAATGTGCCACCGCGAATAGTCTATGAGATCTTCACGCAGATATTTGTCATCGCACTGCCCGAGGAGCTCTTCTATCGCGGGTTTCTACAAAGCGCGCTCCTCAAAAAAATGCCGTCGCACAAGCGCCTTTCAGGATGGCCCTTAGGTGCGGCGATCATCTGCACCAATCTCATCTTTGCCTTCGGTCACGTCGCAAGCACGCTTAACCCAATGCGCATGCTCACCTTTTTTCCGGGCATTTTGTTTTCATATTTCGTGTTGCGGCATAAAAGTTTGCTGTCAGCAATTTTGTTTCATGCCGCATGCAATATTCTTGGACAGATTCTTTTTGCGAGTTTCTATATCAGATAATTATTGAAGCTGCTTACAGCGTTGGGCATAAATTTCCCCATGACCTCCCACCGAGATTTTAATCGCTGCCACTGAGATGCCAATACTCATCACGGCTTCACGTACTTGCGAAAATCGGCATAAACCGCTAGGAAATCGTCATGACTGAGGCCAAAAAAGATACTATTGTGCACGTTGCTGAAAATCGCCGTGCACGCCACAATTACAGCATCGAAGATACCTTCGAATGCGGTATCGTTTTGCGAGGCGCCGAGGTCAAATCAATTCGCAGCCATCAATTGAGCTTCGCCGATGCCTATGCACTGATCAAAAACGGCGAGATATTTGTCATCGGCCTACGCATCGACAAATGGAAACAAAGCACGCACGAGGACATTGACCCTGAGCGCACGCGCAAACTGCTTTTGCAGCGTAAGGAAATCACGCGCATCGAGCGGATTTTGCAGACTAAGAAAGCAACGCTGGTGCCACTCAAACTCTACCTCAAAAATGGGCGGGTCAAACTTTTGCTCGCCATTGGGCTCGGCAAAAGCAAGATCGATAAGCGCGATGACATCAAAGAACGCGACACCAAAAAAGAAATTGCACGCGTCTTAAAGCGCGGCTAAGGGGTGTTCACACCAGGAATCGTCGTTAAACACGCCGCCCCAAAGCAGTCTTCACGATGATCAATACCCAAGCACACTCACACATGATATTGCATCGTTCTCGTTGAGTGAAAGCTTGTCCATGGTGTCGGATGGCAATTCGATTTCATGATGCCCGACGGCAAATGGGCTTGCGCACGCAATGAAGCGCTCACCACTTTTGCGTTGTTGATCGAAGCGTGCGCACAAACCAAAGTCGCTATTGACAAGATTCTCCACAGAACTTGTTTTTGCGTGCAGATGCTTCGCATTTTTCACGAGAGAAATATCACACATCTCCGCTTCGAAATGCGGACCGCCATCAAATGGATCCACCCGATGCGCATACCAAAAACCTATCTTCGACAATAAATGCGCAGCGCCTTTCGAATTGCGACCAACTTGGCCAATGACATCTTTGGCACCCTCGGGCAGCAGCGACACATGAATTTCGCCGCTCGGAAACAACGTTTTGATGAACTCCTTATTCTTTCGTGAAATCATGTCGGCTTCGTAATAATCGAGGCCGGTGAATTTGCGTCCAACAGCATCCCATAATGCCGACTCAAAGTTCGGGCCAAGCGGCGGCAATAATTCAGCAAGCACCCGATGCGAAAAAAAGTCAGGTTGCATCGCCATCAAAAGAAACCGCACATAACTTAAATTCTGTCCGAGCTTTTCGGGAATATTGCGATGAGCTTTATCGAGCACCAAGCTGCCGATTTCAGTGGGTCCATCAAAACTCTGGCAAAGCCTAAGCGTGCGATGGCGAAAATACTTACGCAACGTTTCTGAATAGCGTTCATCGTAATCAACCTGAAAATAAATATGTGGCGACGACAACGTGCCGTGTTTTGCAAATATTTGGCTTGTACCAATGACATGCCCATCGGGTGCGACGAGGACAAAAAGAAAGCAGCGCTTGGTTGGGTCTCGTTCTATCAGCGAAAATGAACGTTCTGACACATCAATAACGTGTTCAAGTTCGGCTCGGTTCGATGGCAGATTGATCGTATTGAGCAGCGCGCTCAATTCAAAAATATCTTCAATATCATCAGCGCGAGCATCGCGAATTACATAATTGCTCTTCAACACTTTCCCGTCATTCGACATAAATATTTCCTCGTATAATTTTTGCGAACTATACACGCGCTCAACAAAAACATTTTAACCCTTGAGACTTAGTTGACACCACGCCTTTGAATTATTTTCATTTTTATGTGATTGCAGATCATTTACGTTTAATAGGTCACGCGAGCGGCTCGGCCGCTATTGACCAGAGCCGTCCCTCCTCTATCGTTGCTAGCCAGAAAGCTCGCAATTGTATGTGAAAAACAAAAAGGTTCTAAAATGACGCACGAAAGCGCCTCACACGACATGGAAGAAAGCACGCTCCGTTTTGCTGACCTCACCATTTCTCCCGAGCTTAAACAAGGCATTAAGGAACTCGGCTATGTTCAGCCCACCGATTTTCAAAAGGGTGTGTTCGACAACTTTCAAAATCGACGCCATATCGTCGGCGACGGCCAATCGAGTTACGGAAAATCCTTAGCATTCGCATTGCCGATCCTCGCCAAAATCAAAAGCGACGCCGCGACACCCCAGGCGCTCATGATTTGCGAAAGCACCATGCTCGCC
Organism: uncultured Myxococcales bacterium; assembly: GCA_964602645.1. GTDB lineage: Bacteria > Myxococcota > UBA727 > UBA727 > JABDBI01. The sequence goes on along the minus strand of CAZRSD010000093.1, from coordinate 1,464 downwards.
GATCTCGCGCTCAAAGAATACCGCGCGCTCAGTCGCCATGTTGGCATTAACGTCGCTAATAACCAAAATAGTGATGGTGCCTACCCTCACGTTTTGGTCATGACCGTCGATGATCTTGCCAAAGCACAGGTCGACGAGTTTTCCAAAAACCTTCATACCATTTTTTTCGATGGGTTGAGCTCGAAAAATGCCCAACATGCGATTAGCTTAATGGCGCGTGCATTCGGCGACAACCTGCAAATCCTCATTTTTGGCGACACAACACTCGCTGCTTTTAAAGAAAGTAATCCAGACGTGATAGATAACGCAGCCATTATCAGTAATACCGATCAACCAAAACAAACGATCCCTGCGAAACACCTTTACGCGCAAGCGAAAGAAGCTGAACCAAAGCCTCGCGCGTTGCTCGGTGCCTTGGAAATTTTGAAGCCAAAGGCGTCGCTCGTAACCTGCAACGAGAGTCAAGAATGCGAACTTTTGTCACGCTATCTCTCCCGCTACGGATACAAGATCACCGTCATTAGCGAAGAAACTAATCGCCATGGCCTCGCCGACGCTATTCGTGATTGTTTGGCCGGTACTTTCAACATTGTCATTTGTCAGAATTCACTGTTGACCGACGCAAATCTCGAGCAAATCCCCTACATGTTCAACTACGACATGTTTGATCGGCCACAGTCCTATGAACACTCAACGCAGTTCAATAAGCAAGCCGCAGGCTTGCAACGTTGCATCGTGAATCTTCTCACGAGCAGAGAACTGGGCTCCCTAGGTCCCATCAAAGCGCAATGCCTTATTGATTTTTCTGAGCTCACGCTGCCGTCAGAAGACGAGATCATGAGCATGTGCGCGGAACGCATTAAGGCTGCCTTGCTAGAGGAAGCGCGCGAAATTGAACTTGCGCAATTCGAAGTCTTGGCGAAGAAGATCTTTGACGATCCAGAATCGGAAGTTATTCGTTCGCTCTTATTGCGCAATTATTTGGTACGTGCACCAAAACAAATGCCGCGCGAGCGAAGTGAAGGACGTGACTCGCGCGACCGTCGCGGCGGTCGTGACAATCGTCGTGGTGACCGTGGTGATCGTCACACGCGTGGTGAGCGTCATGAACGCGGAGAACGACATGAACGCCACGACCGTGACAATAGCCATGGTGAACCCGACGCAAACATAACGGAACGTGATGGCAAGAGAGATAACGGGCCACAAGATTCAGGGTCTGCCGAGGGCATTACGCGTCTTTATATTACGCTTGGACGCAAAGATGGGCTCTTTGATTTGGCGTCGCTCGCACAATATTTGAGCGATAAATCAGGCGTCGATCTCGGACATTTCTCCGGCAGCGGTATGATTCGCGATACCAGCGCGCATATCGAAGTTGATGATGACGTCGCTGAAGACATCATTAAGGCTCTGCATCAAAGCCCGCGCCCAGAACAAGGCGAAGGCGAGGAGCCAAGCCTC
>CAZRSD010000092.1:2919-6790 GCA_964602645.1 uncultured Myxococcales bacterium | reverse complement strand
TGGCCTTAAGGCTCGCCAGCTTTTCTAAGCTGGTGTCGGCACGAGGCCCTTCATCTTTCGCGACGGTCTGTTTTTCTTTGTTCACCAGGGTTGTGATGGGCACAATTTCGCGGGCGAAAAAGCCATTCTCTTGCGAGAGCACGGCATTGCGGTGACTGCCGAGCGCAAACTCGTCCTGACGCGTGCGACTGATGCGATAGGTTTCAGCAAGACGCTCCGCCGTAACGCCATTGTGCTCAGGCGGTGTGCGTTCGAGCATTTTTTGGTTCCAGAAGCGCCAGCCCAATGACGAATCAAAAATCTCCGGCGCACCGAGCTTAAATGACGCATTTGACTTAGCCATGACGAGCGGCGCGCGCGACATACTTTCGACGCCACCAGCGATGACCAATTGCGCCTCACCCGTAATAATCCGTCGCGCACTGTCGATGATCGCATCGAGGCCTGACGCGCAGAGGCGATTAAGCGTGATGGCAGGAATGGTGTCGGGAAGTTTACTGAGCAGCAATGCCATGCGTGCAATGTTGCGATTGTCTTCACCAGCTTGATTGGCGCAACCAATCACAATTTCATCGATCTCGTCGCTATTGAGGCCAACGCCTGCGACAGTTTCTTGCAATAGGAACGCCAAGAGATCATCAGGCCGCACCGAGCTCAGCACGCCGGCATACTTGCCGATAGGGCTACGCAGAGCGCCAATAATCACAGGGTCGTTTGGCAATCTCTTCATGAACACCTCCGCTCTTTGTGAGTTGTTATACGCGAAGAAGTTTTTGGGCTGTGAAAGCTGAGCAAGCACTCAGCCCCTTCCACCATGATAAAGAATTTGTTGTTGGTCTCGTCGATCTGAACAGTATGCGCCATAACCGCTCCACGCTTTTTGCTATGATAAACTTCCGCGGGCTCGTTCTCGTATAAAACGTCGCGCAATGCTAGCAAGATGCTTACAATTGTGTTTCGTTGAGGCCAAAGTGGTGCAGCACGAGCGCGCTCAAATTACCCCACAGCGCCTTACCAATGGCTTCTTCGTCGACCAAGAGATGGCGAAATCCGTAGGTCGTATGCGCGAAGCGATTATCAACGAGCTCTAGATTCCAGTTACTGAGATGATGGTGTTCGATGATCGAGCGAATGTCGCCGCTATCCACCAATTCATCGTTCCGATCGATAAGGACGAGGGTATCGATGTTGGCATTTTTATAGTCATTCTTCTCGAGTGCTTCTTTGAGGCCAAAGAGCGCTTGGTAGGCAGCTATCGACGTGCCCTTGTTGGCGCGATAGGTTTCTGGACTGCGGCTCGGCAACAACAAGCGCGTGCCAAAGAGTGATAACATTTTTATTGCAAAACGCGAATACCAGGGCACCGAGAGCGCCGGCGCTATCAGCACCATCTTGGCGAAGCCTGGCATTACTGGGTCATCTTGGCATGACAGCCATTCAAGCCCTACCAAGGCGCCGAGTGAAAAGCCGATGAAATAAATCGGCACGCCATCTTCTTCGGCGCGAATCTTGGCTATCTTGACCACTTCGGCAAATTGCGCGCGCCACACATCGGCCGTAACGGTCTGCATGTGCAGCGCATCACCCGTATGTCCGTACAAGGCAAAGCGAATGACTTGCGCGCCGTGGCCCGAGAGCAATTGTGACCATCCGTCCATGCGCTGTGGACGTAAATTGAGACCATGGGCCAAAATAACCACGGCCCTAACCGGGCCTTTTTGAGGTTCTTCATGCCAAATTTTTGTTTCGATGCTGTCTACAGCGTCTTTCTTATGCTTTTTCATAGTGCCAACCGTTGCACAACCGCAGCAATAACTTGCTACTACAAGATAAAAAAAAACGATCATGGCCCGATTCATGAAACCCATAAAACCCTCGCGCGAATGCACGGTAAGTGGGTTGACAAGCGGCGGTGAGTACCTTCTTATATCACGGTTGAAATTTAGGCATCTAACCGAGGTATGTAAATAATGGTTGTTATTCGACTCGCTCGCGGAGGGGCAAAAAAACGCCCGTTTTATCGCGTCGTTGCTGCAGACAAGAGAATGCCCCGTGACGGTCGCTTCATCGAATTGATCGGTACGTTTGATCCCCGTGTGGAAAAAGGTTCCATCAATCTCAAGCTGGATCGCGTAGAGCACTGGCTCAAAATTGGCGCACAGCCAAGCGACACCGTTAAAGGCTTGATTAAAAAATTCCGTAGCTTGGCGCCAAAAGCGGCTTAGTCGCAAAGCTTCGTCATGGTATCACCCGAAATTATGCGAGGAGCCTCGCTCCGCGTTGGGTACATGGGTATGCGCCAACCGTGACAAGGTAATTCATGCCAGATCTGATTTTGCTCGGTTATGTGGCTCGCGCCTTCGGTATCGAAGGCGGCGTTGTCATCAGGCTCTTTAATGAAGCGAGCCATAGCCTCGAAGTGGGCAAGCAAATACTCCTTAAAGGTCCCATGGTCAGAGAACGCGTCGTGACCATCAGTGCCCTTATCAACGGCGGCCGCGTTTTTTTCAAAGATATCGACGATCGCACGCAAGCTGAAGCACTGAAAGGCGCCGAAGTGTGGCTTCATCGTGCAGATTTCCCACCGCTTACCGACGATGAATTTTACCTGACCGACCTCATGCATGCGCGCGTGCTCGACATGAGCGGCGATCTTCTCGGCGAGGTTGTGGGCTTTTCGTCAAATGGCGCGCAAATTCTTATCGAGATTAAGACAACCGCCGGGCACGTTGCCCTGATACCGGCGGTAAGACCTATTATCAATCGCATCGATTTTAACGAAAAGATTATTATCGTGGACCCGCCCGTCGGGCTCTTAGACCCTATGGAATAGTTCGTGCAAAAATTGGCCGCTACGTTCATCGCTATGTTTGATGAGCCCATCACCGCATGGCTCAACTCGTCGATCATTGCGCGTGCAGAGCGGCTGCAGATCTTCTCCCCCAAGGTAGTTTCCATTTTGAATAGCGTGAAGAATCACCATGCCGTCGATGATACGCCCTACGGCGGAGGCGCTGGTGAACTCATGCGCATCGACGTGATAGCGCCGTTGATCGACAAGGCACTTGCTCGCAATGCTACCATCCCACGCCAACGAAAACGCGTGATATTGATGGACCCGGCCGGTATTGTTTTCGACCAAACCGACGCACAGCGCTTGGCAACCTATGACGAATTGGTGTTCGTCTGCGGACGCTACGAAGGCATCGATGCACGCATTCACCATTATATCGACGAAGCACTATCAATCGGTGATTTCGTGTTGAGCAGCGGCGATCTCGCTGCCATGGCGATTTGCGACGCTACCTTGCGCATGGTGCCTGGCGTTCTTCATAATCCGCTTTCGATCGAATCCGAAAGCCACATGCACAAGCGGCTTGAAGCAAGCCACTACACGCGACCAAAAATTTACGACGGTCGTGAAGTGCCCGAGGTCTTGCAATGCGGTGATCATCAAGCAATAGCGAGCTTTCGCGCTATGGAAGTGGCCTATAAAACCAAACAGTTGCGACCAGATTTAGTAACAAGCGTTCCGCTCTCGGCTGAAGAACTAGAGCTGCTTGCGCGCATGCCTACAGGCCTTACGTTTCCTTGGATGAAAGATCATGAATAGACTATCGATCGCCCTTGTGCACTATCCCGTCGTTGATCGTAACGACCAGCTCTATACGACGGCCATCACCAATATCGACGTGCATGATATCGCCAGATCATCACGCACCTACAGCCTCGATCAATACTATTTGGTGACCCCCATCTTAGCGCAACAACAGCTTGCGGAAACCATCTCCACATTTTGGATCGATGGTGCCGGCAAGGATCGCAATCGCGACCGCACGTCGGCAATGACTTTGATCAACGTGCAATCAAA
>CAZRSD010000092.1:481-2909 GCA_964602645.1 uncultured Myxococcales bacterium | reverse complement strand
TTTTGAAGACTGTGTCGCACGCGAAGCTGAACTCACCAACGATAAGCCTTTGCTCATCGCCACGAGCGCGAAAGTTTGCTACAAGAAGACCATCACCTACGAGCGTGGCCGCAAACTAATTGCGGCGCATAAGAGCACAATTCTCATATTTGGTACCGGTTATGGTCTGGCGCCGAGTATCGTCGACGAAGCCGATTATTTGCTTGAACCCATTTATGGACCTGATGATTACAATCATCTATCGGTTCGTTCAGCCGCTGCTATTATCCTTGATCGTTTAAGAAGCAGAGCAGCTCCAGATGCAGCTTAAAAAGTCCATCTCAATAAGGGTGTGACCCATGAACGAAAAAAGCAAACCGCACTATCTGAACTATCTCCCCGACAATCTCGATGCCGATTCGATTATGGCCTCATTCTTCGACGCTGTTTCAGGCCTGGGGATCACACCGTATCGCGCGCAAGAAGATGCGGTGCTGGAATTGATGAGCGGCAAACATGTCATTTTAGCGACGCCAACCGGCTCAGGAAAATCGCTCGTTGCAACGGCCTTGCACTTCAAAGGTTTCTGCGAAAAAAAGCGCTCGTACTACACCTGTCCCATCAAAGCGCTCGTGAGCGAAAAGTTCTTTAACCTTTGCGATCAATTTGGCGCCGAAAATGTCGGCATGCTCACGGGTGATGCGAGCATCAATCGTGATGCGTCGATCATCTGCTGCACCGCTGAAGTCCTCGCCAATCTCGCGATTTGCGAGGGCAAAGACGCACAAGTCGACTACGTCATCATGGATGAATTTCACTACTATTCCGATGCTGACCGTGGTACTGCGTGGCAAATCCCGCTGCTCACTTTGCCGCAAGCGACGTTCTTGCTCATGTCAGCGACGATCGGCGAGTGCGAGTCCATCAAAAATTCGCTGCGGGAACTCACCGGCAAAGACGTTGCCGAAATCTTGAGCATGGAGCGCCCCGTTCCGCTCGACTTTACTTATAGCGAAACGCCACTTCATGAGACGCTTGCGAATTTGATCGCGAGCAAAAAATATCCGGTCTACGTCGTTAATTTCACGCAACGCGAAGCGGCGTACGAGGCGCAAAACGCCATGAGCGTGAATATTTGCACCAAGGAAGAAAAGCAAAAGATCGATGAAGCCTTGCACGGCTTTCGCTTTGACACGCCATTTGGCAAAGACATCAAGCGTTTTATTCGCCACGGCATCGGTATTCATCACGCTGGGCTCTTGCCCAAATACCGCTTGCTTACCGAAAAGCTTGCGCAAACCGGACAACTCAAGATCATCATAGGCACCGACACGCTTGGTGTCGGCGTGAACGTGCCGATTCGCACCGTGGTCTTCACCAAGCTGTGCAAATTCGATGGGCAAAAGACGGCGATCTTGAGCGTGCGCGATTTTAAACAAATTGCCGGTCGCGCTGGTCGCAAAGGTTTTGACGACGCAGGCTCGGTCATCGCTGAGGCACCCGAACATGTCATCGAAAACAAGCGCGCCGAAAGCCGCGTGTCTGCCGATAAAAATAAAAAGAAGAAAATCGTCAAGAAAGAGCCGCCACAAAAAAATTATGTGCACTACGATCAGACCACGTTCGAGCGGTTGGTGCATGAACCTCCTGAGCCACTGCAATCGCAGTTTAAGATTACCCACGGCATCATCTTGAGTGCCCTCATGGGTTTTCAAAATAACGGCAATCAAGGCTACGCGAATCTGGTCTCGATTATCGCACGCTCGCACGAAACCAAGAAAAACAAATCAAAGCATCGTCGTCGCACCGCACAGCTGTTTAAGTCGCTGGTGTCTGCACAGATATTTAGTATCGTAAAAAATATTAAGACGGGCTCGCGTATCGTCGCCAATGAGAGTTTGCAGCAAGATTTTTCACTCTTTCACACGCTCTCACTCTATTTGATCGAAGCATTGAGCGTGCTTAAGCGCGAAGATCCTGAATACGCGCTCGATGTGGTGAGCCTTGCTGAAGCGATCGAAGAAAATCCAAACGCGATTTTGATTCGCCAGCTCGAAAAGAAGAAAGATGAGGCGATCGCGGAAATGAAGGCCGACGGCCTCGAGTACGACGCGCGCATGGAGGCGCTCGAGAAGATCGAATACGATAAGCCACTCAAAGAATTCATCTACGAGACGTTTAATCAATTCTCGTCGATGCACCCGTGGGTAGAGCAGGAGAATATTCATCCAAAATCCATCGTGCGCGATATGTTCGTAAAGGGCGCAACCTTTAACGAGTACGTCGCCGAACTTGGCCTCGCACGCTCTGAGGGCTTGCTTCTTCGTTATTTATCGCAAACATATAAGACGCTCATGCAAAGCGTGCCTGATTCGTACAAAACCGAAGGCGTCCTCGACGTGATCGCGTATTTGCGAACCATGCTCTCACGCGTGGACACGAGTCTCAT
>CAZRSD010000092.1:0-471 GCA_964602645.1 uncultured Myxococcales bacterium | reverse complement strand
GGCACGGTCACGCAACGTGACATCGTAGAAAAGATCTACAAACCCTACGATCCGCGCGTTAACCACAAAGCCTTTGTCGCCAAAGTTCGCTCTGAGCTTTTCCATTTTGTTCGGCTCTTGTCGCAAAAAAATTACGAAGAAGCGGCATTGGCCATGCGCCATAATCCTGATGACGTCTGGAATGAGGCGCGCTTTGAGACAACGCTTAAAGATTTTTACCAGGATTACGGCGCCATCATCGCCGATCCGCGCGCGCGTAATCCTGAGCTCACTCGTCTCGACAAGCTGACTGACGCTCAATATATCGTCACCCACACGTTGCTCGACGACAAGGATGACCGCCTTTGGTATCTCAAGGGTACCATCGATCTCGATTCATCGCGCGATGAAAGCGAGCCACTAATAGTTCTTACGGAAATTAGTTCATGATTAACTATTCTACGGCAACGTCTACTAGGACTCAATTGGCGA
>CAZRSD010000091.1:0-6849 GCA_964602645.1 uncultured Myxococcales bacterium | reverse complement strand
CTTGTGCGTGCAAGAACTCACGATCGATGCCATCAAATCGGAGATTAAGACGTGCGTGTTCCTCTCGAGTGTGGCGGTCGATGATGTTGATCAAGTCGACTGTGCCAGCGAGCATGCGCGAATTGAAGCCGGCGTGAATTTTGTCGCCCGTCATTTCAATATGCTCGAGATAGTTAAGCGCGATACCGCGTGATTCGAGATGTTTGTTCTGTGCACGGAATTCCGAGAGCAAATATTCAGGACCGCGATCTTCTTTGTAAACTTGGATTTGCGTGCTCGTTGGCAAAATGCCTTTCTTCAGAAGTTCAAAATAGGCAGTGCGTGCTTCGGCGATATTAAAATCAAAGATGAATGATTGCTTGCGCGCCATCGACATGCTCTTGATATAACCGACGCCAAGCGTATTCAGAATACTACCGAAGACGCCCATTTCATAAATGCGCTTTGGCTCAACACTCACTTCAAAAAAGTTGCCAGGGAGTCTGCGCAATCCGAGTTCAAACTCAGCCGTTAAGTCGGCGGTTATCCCTGCACGCGTTGCGGCAATTGGCAACTGTGCTTGCAAACCAACTACAAAGGCTCCTGAAAGCTTGCCCGTCTTAGTTTCGATGAACTCGTCGCCAACTTTGAAGTCTTGCGGTTTCATGAAGGTTGGTAATCTGGTTTCTTTGATGTCTTTACCCAAAATGAATAAGATGCCGGGAATCTCAGATTCCGAGAGCATGCGTTGTGTCTTGTTCAAATCGACGTAGGTTCGAAACACGCGATGCGTCGTCCACTCTTGGCCAGCGCGAAACGCTATCATAACTGGAACGCTTGCCGCCGAGAGATTGGCAGCAACCGTTTCCTGCAGTGCTATACCTTTGCGATCGTCGACTTCAATTTTGTGCAGCCCGCGGATTTCGGCAAAGCGACCGTCGAGAGGATATTGGCCCCGATAGAATACGTCGTGATCGCGAGTGATGGTGCCCGAGAGACTAAAGCCAGCGCCGACGGTGCTGCTGAGCATCGTCATCAACGAAACGCCAACCGTCAAATTATTGCGCCAACCTGAGATCGTTGCGCCATATTGAAGATATGTCGTTGCGCCGTTTGACCAAAACGCGCCCTTAGCAAAGTTTTGCGAGTAGGTGGCACCAATGCCGAGATAGTGATCGGTGTAGTTCATCCACCAACCGACACCAGCCGCTGACCAGTTATACTTGCCCCAATACGTCAAGCCAAAGGGCGCGAGCATTACAGAATTGGTGAGCGACGAATTACTGCCCGCAAAATAGTGATTGCTCATGATCACGAAATTGAGATTTTTGAGTAACGCCCACACGACGCCATGAAACACAACAGGGTCTATCGTCGGGCCGGTCGTCGAAATGGCGTTTGGTCGAAAATCGACGGTGCCTGGCCGAAAGCTAATGGGTAGATTAATGCGGCTAATGAATACAAAGTGCCGTCGAATTTCGCTGATTACACGCGCGTCGGAAATCGTATTGTCGGCGGTTGGCGAGTAGTCACGGATCGCACTAGCGAGGCGTGTTGAGACCGGCTCAGTCAGGAGTTCCATCGCCGTTATGCCGTCGACGCGACCATAACTCTCACGAATGTCTTTGGCCAGCTGATGAAAATCGGCGAAGAGCTTGGTCGGATTGCCAAACTCACCACCGGTCCTCATGTTCACGAGGAAGCGCGTTTTGGTTTGTGATGCTCCCAAATCGATGAGTGTTGAAACTTCCTTTGAGGTCATGGGTGCGCCCTTGAGCATGAGCTCATGTGCGTGCATTTCGTCGAGGCATTGCGCGCGATACAGAGTGCGTATCGCGTCAACCAGTGAGGGCGTATCGAGGCCGCTTAGAAGTTGTATTTCATTCTTGTTGAGCGACCTCTTAAGATTCTTCTCAAGATTTGCCGTGATGTCGCTGAGCTCATGAGGGCCGCTGAGAAAGTGATAAAGATTGGTTTGGAATGCCGGGCCCGGAACATCAAGCTCGTCGAGCTTTTGCACCTTGATGATGACCTGCTTGAAAAGCTCATCCAAGCGTGTGAACATTTTTTTCGCTGATCTAATTTCAGCGCGTTCTTGAACGGATAGAACGTAGCTGCTTAGTCTCAATGTTGGTTTTGAACTGTGCTTCTTCTTCGGTTTGCTCTGGCTCACGAGTGAAATCTGTACGTCATCGCTATATTCATTATTCATAGCGTGGAGTGTGCCAACTGAAATAAGCGAAATCGCAAGCAAGGACGAGATACCCGTTCTAGCAAATGCCAATGACAACAGGCAACTCGGCATAAATTCTCTCACGATATTCCTCAGTAAACTTAGGAGATTCCCGATTATCGAGAGAATCACGTGATGCGTTGCGTAGACACTATTGGTGAAAGCTGGTTCTTTCGGAGGCAAACGATGGCGATGATGGCGTGAAGCCTATGCCATAGATAACCCCGAGAGTCGCCTCGAGGTTACGTAAATGCGCGTTTATTTGCAAATGCAGCGCAAATCGCCGGTGTCGGCAGGGCTGCAGACGGTTTCTGGTGGGCAATTGGTTGCAACAGGACACTCACCGTCGGCACCAATTTCACCGCAAGGGATTTCTAGAGGTACTTCAGTCTTTCTCGTCGGTACGCAAACTTCATCGTTGAGATGAACGTATGCGGCGCGAGTGCCGAATTGATCTCTCGTCAATACTTTCCTGAAGATATCGAGCGGCTCAATGTCGTAGCAAACTAAGTGATTATCAGGATCGTTAATGTCAGTATCATACACCTTGTTGTTATGGCGCTTGATGGCTGGATTACAAAGATGGGTTCTCGTCAAGTGATTGAAGTCCACCGACCAAAATTGATCGCGAAACACAGCGAGCACGAGCGAGACGTCGAGGTTTTCAATGCGATAGCACAGATAGTGGCTACCTTGTGGGATGGGCAACAAGATTGCATCGACTGCTTCAGCAAGCTTTTCGCCCATGGTTGCAGCTGGGTTGGGTGCTAGATCCGTCGGTGGATATATCGAAAACTGACGCTTCGCAGCGGGTGCAAGGAGCCTGTCAGGGTAGGTAACCAACGTGATCTTTGCTTCTTCAAATTGGTTTTTGATGTGCACAACTTTTGTTACGGGTACAGGATCGATCCAGTTGAGTTCGTGAGCGACGTAGTGGAGACGAGGATTATTGAGCTTGACTTCATTCACCGTGCCATCAGGAAGAAGGTGAAGCTTGTCGCTTGGATTCAACAATTTGATCGGACGATACACATTGAAGACGCCGCGAATAAATTGATCTTTTAAGAAAATCCTAAACGGTTGATAGAAAGACATGATCCTATAGGAGAGATAGTGATCTGGCGTAAATAGCCTCGGTTCAACATCGTCGCTTGCGTGCGCTGCATGCGAAAGAGCCAGCGACAGCACGAGTGCTGCGCCCAATATTCTAATTTTCATCTGGTTCCCCCAAATAACTAAATCCGTTCTTGGAAATAGCAGTTTCAGCTTACCAGAGATTGAATCTCTACAATGAGTCACGATGACAAATTTCACGTCAGAGCTCATGAGTCTATCCGGAAATAATTTGGTCACTTGAAACGTCAGCAAATAAAGTTTTGGCGAGGCTACTACAGATAAGGGCTATGATTCCCAGGTTCTTAGAAAAGAGATTCGCCGCAAGGGAGTAAAGCCAATAATTCCTCGTCGTGCATGGAAAAATCGCAAACGCTGCTCTGGAAGAACTCCGCCGAAACTAATCGATAGATTCAAGATTGAACGCAGCTTCTCATGGCTACAGCGGAGATGCTATTGGAAGGGGGTAATGGAGCTGGCTATTGCCTGGATGTGGATCGAGACGCTCATCAAACCGAAGTAATTTACGGATAGATTCATGGTATTTGGGTGTGAGCATGCCTCGTTTCTCTGAATTCGGCCCAAAAACAGGAAATGAAACATGATCCGCTCCACAATGAAATAAAAAATATGGGGGGGTTATGTTTAAGAAACTCATTTTAGCCTCGTTGTTGCTCGCTAATGCGGCACTGGCATGGGGTCCTACAGTCGAATGCCGTTTTGCTGGTCGCCTTGAAGATGGTGACATCGCGTTTGATGAAGTTGTTCCCGTTCCATTGATTCCAGACAGCGGTCTCGTGGGTGATTTTGAACCCTACGAATTTGAAATCGAAGTTACCTTTGATTCCTTGATCGTGTCCATTTATCTCGACGGAGAATTTCTTGACGAGCAAGAAATTCCTGCTGGCTATATTTTAAGTCTGCCAATTGGAGCGTCGCTGTTTGGCACCGAAACGATTCATCACGATTCCGTCGATGATTTTGTTGCTGTCCGTTACGAGTGTTTTCGTTCGTTCTAATACCAACCCATGCTTTGGTTTCTCGAACGGTTTTTTATGCCGAGTTGATGACTAGAGATTTTCGAACGAAATTGCCCTCTCATCCAACTCTTTTTTGCGACGCGCATACCATGGCATAAAGAACTCTCGAATAAGCGCGTCGTGGTAATTGAAAGGCTTGTAAAAGGGCGTGATGAAAACCCTCTCGGTAAAATTGGCGAAACCAAATGAAGCCTCGAAAAAGGCGTTCATTTCGCTCATATTGTCGTCGACAATATTCGCATAGAGCGGGCCTTTCACGCCTTTTTCGTTTATTAGAATTGTGAGCACGCGTTCGACGCCGATAGGCTTTTGAGCAATCTCGCCCGCGTAGTAGATGCCATTTTTGAGCATCGCCAATCCAGTATATGACCTCGTAATTGTGCCGAGGCCGGAGAGCTTAGCAAAATCAACGCCAGCGACGAGAAAGCGCCTTTCAGTTTCTGCGGCCATAGCTCTCGTTCGCGCCGTAAGACCGACAAAGAGGGCGCCTCGTAAACTCTCTTGGGTGATAAATTCGCGCGCGTGCTCCATGAAGATTTCCTCCTTCATGGCGGCAATCTGCTGTGGTACTTGCATTTGGCCGAGATAGTCCGCAAATGCGCTCATCGTCGCGAAATCGAAATTGCTTAGGCGCCGATCGTATGCATAGGCTTCCTCAAGTACCCGCGTTTGTTCAGTCGCGGGAAAATGGGCCAAGGGATAAAAGGGTCTGATCAGCGAAAAATCAAAATCAACGAAATAAATTTTCTTACCATCAACTTGATACTCGGTACACATCGAAAGTTCATGAAATGAGTTGATGGATAAAGGTATTTTCAACCAGCCATGGCACAATGACGACGCTACCTCGTCATCTTCGTCCACATCGCACATGCTAAAAAGGTTTAATGACAAGAAAACTAATAGAACACTAAATAATTTATTCATGGTGTACTCAACTGATTTCATGGGCGCTGTATAACACAACACCATCAAATTGCGTATGGCGAACTAGATCGCTTCAAATGATTCTCATTTTTTTTTCGCGATAATTTTCGTCGCACGCGCGTTACGAGTACCTACTAATCGCCCAAGCCATTGCTGTGGATGGCTGCTTGCATCCACTTAAACATGAGCAAGAGATTGACCTTATCTTCAAGATCGTTTTTGCGTGACGCTTCAAGAAAGCTCATCTCGAGGCTTCCTTCGATCTCCTTTACCGACGGCGCGTAATCACGAGGGAAGTCGAGCGCCGTCATGATGGCGGTTGAGAGCACGCAACCCACGGATATCGTTCCCGCAACACCAGCAATAACGGGCGCACTAAATGGTGCGCAGCCGATGAAGGTTGTGGCTGCCCATGCCAAATTCGAGATGAGTCCCATGACCCAAATGCGTTTGTCGTCGATTTTTTTGATGGTAGCGACGTGATTCATGATGCCCGCAATAACCGATCCAATCAAAATGCCGTGGCGCTGTTTACGTGCGATCTCATCACCTTGCTCGATAGCCGGTGTTGCTTCGGCCAATACCGTCATCATGTAATCGTTGAAGAGAAGGAAGTTTTTGCCAACCCAATAGACCAGGCCGCGCCCAACAAGTGAACCAATATCTCGCGCAATGGGTTTAGCGAGACCAACATCGTCGCCATCAAGTTGCAAGAGCATCGCCTTGATGAGGTGCGCCATCACAGAAGGATTGACGATACCAAACATCTTGCCGCGAATCGATGGAATTACGGCGCCAGGGACGAGCGACGTCATCGCGATGAAGAGTTGATGTTGCGATTGCACGGCCATGGTTAACGCGAGCGCTGCCGCAGCGTTGCTCTTTTCCCAAGATCTAGATTTTCTCACGGCGTGCTTTTTGCCAGATTGAATATGGCCCTTGGCATTGCTGTACTGTATCTCGACGTTGACGGTAGCCAAATAGCTCAGCAAGTGCTTCAACTGTGAGGCAGAGAGCCGTTCTAGCATTTGCGGGGTACGCGCGCGCAGGTCGAGTTGGTCTTTTATGACAACAAAATCCGACGGCAATTTGTATGCATGCGGTAGCGAGACAAGCGTAGGCTTGAACTGAAGAAATGCTGGCACATCATGTTCTTCGTCGTGAAAGTGGCCAGGACTATGCCGCGTATGAAGCCACGTGATCACCTTTTCTTTGGTGCTCAGCTCAGATTCTGGCTTGTCATAGGGCAGATCAATACCAACATCTTGCCCAAGAGCAACGGTGACACTTAAAAAAAACATCATGATTTGTGCAACATTCGACGTCATAACATTTCCCCAACTACTCAGTTCTGCTTATAGCTATTACGTCTCGACTTTGACTGATTTTTACACTTTTGTGTGCGCGACACGCTGTCGTTGATTGCATCCCCCACCATCGCCAAGCCCCTTGCGCGCTATTGCGTAACGATTTGGGTAATAGAAATATTTTTCGTAAAAATAAATTAATAAAATCGTAATACCACCATGAAAAAACTTATAAAAAATATTTAAAATG
>CAZRSD010000090.1:0-6921 GCA_964602645.1 uncultured Myxococcales bacterium | reverse complement strand
GGCAAGGCGAATGCCGTCTGCCTCGATGGACTCCCGTGATGTCGTGACACTGCGATCCTGATGTTGACGAGTTAGCGTGATCACCGGCTCATGCTCGAGGAGCAAGACTTCATCGGTTGCTCCCAAAGCGATCGCCTGATGGCGTTCGTGCATAGACGCGAGCGTCTCGTTGTAGGGGCACGAGAAACCAAGAAAGCGTGCCTTAAGCATGCGTTCGCGAACAGGCGCGCCTTGGTTGTTAGCCATGAAGCGGTTTATCGACGGCGGCGAGTGCCGCTTCGTAGATTGATTCGTAGAGCGTTGGATGCGCGTGTAGCGCTTCGGCGATATCGTCGATGGTGGCTTCCATTTGCATCGCAAATGCAGGCTCAGCCAAAAGTTCAGTCGCTTGCGGACCGATTATGTGAACGCCGAGAATCTCGCCGTACTTCTTGTCCGTAATAAATTTCACGAAGCCGCGGTTCTTTTGCAAGATGCCAGCTTTGCCGTTACGCGCAAAATCGAATTTGCTCACTTTGGTGTCGTAGCCGCGTTCTTTCGCTTGCTCTTCGGTGAAGCCAGCCCACGCAACGGGCGGTTCTGAATAAACGCACGACGGTGTATGATCGTAATTGAGCGGCACCGGTTTTTTGCCGGCGATCTCTAGAACCGCAATAAGGCCTTCTTTCGAGGCCACGTGTGCAAGCCACGGCGTGTTCACGCAATCGCCGATAGCGAAGATATTTGGCTCAGCGCTTCTCATGCGACCGTCAACGGCGACAAAACCCCGATCGAGCTTAACTTTAGTATTCTCGAGGCCAATATTGTCGGTGAGGGGCACGCGACCGATGCATACGAGGACATAGTCGCTGTCGATTTGCACGCTTTTGCCATTGGGCTCAGTGAAAAGGACATGCGCTTGATCGGATTTGTTGGTGACCTTGTCGATCTTAGCGTTCACGTGAAAGGTGACGCCCTGCTTTTCGAGTTGCAACTGTAGCTCTTTGCTGCAGTCCGGATCGGCCGTCGCCACAATGCGTGGCATGGCTTCGATCACTTTTACTTTGGTGCCAAATCGCGCAAAGATCGACGCAAACTCGATGCCGATCACGCCGCCACCGATGATGGTCAGCGAGCCGGGTATGGTTTTTAAGCCAAGGATCGTGTCGGAATTGAGGATACGCACCGACGTCTGATCAGCGCTCGGCAGATTGCGTGGCTTGGAGCCAACCGCAAGAATAATATTTTTTGCAGAAATTGTCTGTTCGGTGTCGCCTTTGACCGCAACGGTATTTTTGTCTCTGAGGCTACCAAAGCCTGTATAGACATCAACCTTCTTGGATTTCATGAGGTGGGCAACGCCACCAGCGTTCATATTGACGACGCGTTCTTTGTATTTTTGGACTTCGCCAAAATCAACTTCAACGCCGGATGTCTTAATGCCGATCCGCGCGCCGTGCTTGATCTCGTCGTAGGTGTCTGCCGCATGCAGAAGCGCTTTGGTTGGAATACACCCGCGATGTAAACACGTGCCGCCGAGTGCTTGGTCTTTTTCTACTACGGCGGTCTTCAGGCCAAGTGACGCCGCTTTCGCCGCTGCCACATAGCCGCCAGGACCAGATCCGATAACGATCACATCATATTGGCCGGACATAATCCCCTCGCGTCGAGTGCCCTCGAGGACACTCGAGGAGCATGAACTGGCTTTACCATAAGATTGCTATGGCAAAAAGCACAAACAGCGACGAGAACTATTTCAGCTTGACTTCTTTGAATTGAACGCGTTTTCTCGCCTTGGGATCGTATTTTACGAGCTCAAGCTTGTCCTTTGTCACCTTCTTGTTCTTTACGGTTACGTAGAAGTATCCGGTGCCAAGTGGGGATTCGAGCTTAACTAATTCGCGGTTACCTTTTTTAGCCATTTTCTATCCTCAATTAAAAACTAATCGCCAACGCTTTATGGCTCGTTGGGTCCTTTTAAGCAAGTATGGGGGAAAACAATTGTTAGCGGCTACTTAGAGCGCTTAGCATAAATTTTCGAACGCCCTCGCTTGATCTGTTGACCTAGATTTTCTTCGCTGCTCGCTCAAATAGGTGGTATTCTCGGGCGCAGCGATAAAAATCTAGGCGCGAAGTCACCGAAAATTTATGCTAAGCGCTGTATTGCTGTAAGAGGTGCCAGACAATTCCATAGACGGTGACGTTCTGACTTAAGGTCATGGTCGGCACGCGATCATCGAGCGCCACCAAAATAAGATTTTCTTTGGAAACCAAGATTTTTCGTACCACGTGCCGTTCAGGGGTGAGCTCCACAATGCAGTATTTTTGGTGGACGCGATCTTTATCTTTGGCACTCACGCCCATTACCGTATCGCCCCGCAAAAATTTGGGAGCCATTGCATCATCATTAATAATAGTGATCGCAAGATCATCCGCGTTCTTTACGTAGCTCGCCTTGAGTGCCTCAATACCATGATGAAACTTCTCTTCAGGTTCTGTGATCGCAGGCTCAATGATCGCGGGTTCATGGTTCCCATTGGCGCCTTTTTGCGGTTGCGGGGGCTCGCCGGTGCCGTCGATCAGCCACTCAGAGGTGCACAATACTCCTTCGCGGGCGAGGGCTTCGATGAATTTTTCGACGTTTTTACCCTTGGAAACGTGGAGTCCATTTTCCCAGGATTGCATGGTGTAACGGTTGATACCGTACCGTTCACAGAAGGATTTTCGATTAAGATTCGGGACCAAGGAGCGGGCTGAACGAAACCTGGCCCCGATATTTTTAGCATCGTGATTAGGTTTTTGGCTCAAGATTTCCACTCCAATAGCAATTGATAAATCTTCCATAATACGACGCGCGAAGAAAAAAAATCATTCTCGAAAATATTTTTAGGAAGAGTTTGTTGACGAAAACTATTCTTATCGATAGAAGCAGGATCAGTGAGAGCAACAGATCATGAGACTAAAAAACCATGGTTTCTCGCTAAACACCCGTGAAGAAGTTATGAGCGAAAGACAGGCGATTGAATTGGGTTTTGGTACTTGAGTAAATCTATTCTCATCAAATACTTTCTTATTCAATCTTTTATTATTTCACGAATTTATTTAAGTGCGTGCGCCTGTCTCTTCTCTCTATTTTTCAAAATTGAAAATACCCTCCCGGAAAATTGCTGAATTACTCCCGCTGACCATGCGGGTTGCGTGATGCGATCATGCGCGATACGTGGGCCCTGTGTGCAGGCGTTTAGGCCTTATGCACGGGGTGAAACGATACCGAGCTTTTCTTTTCCTACCACGGTGTTGATGATCGACGACAATGTTGAATTTCTCAAGAGCGTGGCCATTGGCTTGCCTGCGGATACCGCTACCTACAGTTTCTATAGTGATCCCCGCACGGCACTTGAGCTCGTCAATGATCGCTACGAGTCCTCAGAGCTCGCGCATGGTTTGGTCAATCTTCTCGACGAGGAAGAGTTCGAACATCGCACGCTCGATATCAATGTTCGCGACATCTATCGGATCATGTACAATCGCGCGCGGTTTCAACAAATCTCGACGGTGGTGGTAGACTTCCACATGCCGGGCATGGATGGCATCGAGTTTTGTCGGTCGATCAAGAATCCCAATATTCAAAAAATCCTCCTCACGAGCATTGTCGACGAGAAAAAAGCGATCGAGTGCTTGAACGACGGTTTGATCAATACCTTTATTAGAAAACAATCGCCCAACATCATGCAGCAGCTGAGCCAGGCGCTCGCGCAGGCGCATAATCGCTATTTCACCAATCTGTCACGCATCGTGCAGCAGGTGATCAGCTTTTCTCCTGAGGAGAGTGCGCTTGCTGATCCTGCCTTTATCGAATTGTTTCACCGCCTCGTGCGCCAATTTGATGCGGTTGAATTTTATTTGACCGAATTTTTGGGGAGCTTTGTTTTTGTGGACGCCGACGGCAATCACTATGGCCTCTTCACCCGGATTAGAGAGCAATTGGAGTTCTACTGCGAATCAAAAGAAGCGGAAGATGCGCCGAAGGAAGTGATCGATGTACTGCGATCGGGTCGACAAATTCTCTGTTACCACAGTGAATCGAGTATATCGCTTCCCGACGGCAGAGTTTGGGAGCAGTACCTTTTTGATGCCACGAAAATAAATGGTCGCAATGAATATCTTTGTGCATTTGGACCGCGCATGTTTGATATTCGTCGTGGTAATGTTTTGTCGTTTAATGATTATTCGTCGCCGATCGGTATGCGAGTGAACGACTAAAAGAAGAAAACTGGTGGGCCCGGAAGGAATCGAACCTTCAACCGCCGGATTAAGAGTCCATTGCTCTGCCAATTGAGCTACGAGCCCAGGTTTCGAAAGAGTGCTGCCTGCTTGCGCAAACTTTGTCAATATCGTGGGGTATTGCTTTTACCCAAAAGTTCGTCCAGTATTTTCGCACTAGTCCGCTGGCAATGGCATTGTTAATGACTAAGCAGGAGTAATGTTTCATGCAAAATAAGCAAGGTCTTTTAGCGACCAAAGTTGGAATGACCCAACTCTTTCTCGAAGACGGCGTTTGTGTGCCGGTCACTGTTCTTCAAATCAAAGATAATGTTGTAGTGAATAAGCGTACCGCCGAAGTTGACGGTTACGACGCTGTTCAATTCGCTTACGGCGACGTTCGCGAAAAAAATCTCAACAAACCTAAGCTTGGTTTGTTCGCGAAGAAAAACATCGAGCCGAAACGGCATTTGCGCGAGTTTCGCGTAAGCAATACCATGCTTGAGAAATTCGAAGAAGGTCAAGCGGCATCACTCTCGTGGTTGAACGAAGTGGGCTCACTCGACGTTTCAGGTGTCAGCAAAGGTAAAGGTTTTGCCGGGGTAATGAAGCGCCACAACTTTGGTGGTTTCCCTGCAACCCACGGTACCCATGAGACTCGTCGTAGTGGTGGTTCTATCGGTCAGTGCGAACAGCCCGGACGTGTGTTCCGCGGCAAGAAAATGGCAGGCCAAATGGGTAACGAGCGCGTTACGGTGAAAAACGTTCGCATCGTTCGCTTTATCGAAGATGAAAAGATTTTGTGCGTACGCGGTGGTATCCCCGGCGGCAAAGGCGCGCTTATCGAATTGCGCGTATCGAACCGCAAGCCGAAGGTCATCCAAGGTATTGCTGGTCCTAAGGAAGAAAAAGCCTTGAAGAATCCGATGAAGGCTTCGAAGGCTGGCGCAGGTAAGAAGAAATAAGATTTCTCCTTCGCCTTCGTCGCTCAACAAAAGATGGCAAGCCAACGAGCTTGCCATCTTTTGTTCTGTCTTGGACAAGCCGCGGGACGACGAGAAAACCGAAGACGATATACGCTTTTTTCACCAACACCGGTAACGAATGACCAAGGTTCTGCTATGGTGCGTTTGGCTAAAGTATATGCGTCGAGACCTATTACCCCATAGCAACGGCGCGCAAATAGAATTTTAGGTGAGGTGTCAAGTGTCTGATGCTATTGATCAGTTGACCGTAAATTGGGAAGAAGAAGGTGAGCTTCGCGTCAAAGAACTCAAGCGCCACATTTTATCAAAGGGTGCCTGGGCGACGCTCATGTTTCTGTATCAAGAGTTCGACAAGAAAACCAATGAATTTCGGCCGCCGAAAATCACCATTCGTCGTTACCGCAAGCGTAATGACCAATATGTGTATCAGTCGAAATTCAATATCTCCTCGGAAGCACAAGGGCGTGAGATCGCGCGCGTCATCGAGGAATGGTATAAGCCGGAAGGTGAATAGCGATATCCGAGGGCACTTTGCGTGTGCTGAGTATCCTCGACGACACGGGGCATGCTCGGGCTCGTACTGAGGAGCGCGAGGTTATAGTCCTCGCGTAGCCAGCTCAGGAACACTGTATGATCGAAGTACGAGACTTATCCCACGCGTTCTTAAAGAAGAGCCTCTTTCAAGACGTGAATCTGCGCTTGGTGCGCGATGAGCGCTATGGCGTCGTTGGCGCGAATGGTTCGGGTAAATCAACATTCTTAAAGATCCTTTCGCATGAGTTCGAACCGGATTCAGTAGAAATCGATTACCAAGCAGGTACCGAATATTTTCGCATTGGCCAAGATCACAACTTGAACGACGAGCTCACCATCATCGATACCGCGATGATGGGGCAAGAGAAAGTTTTCAACGCACTCAAGCGTAAAGAGGAATTGGTGCAAAGCGGCGCTCATGGCGAGCTATCGGCCGAAATTTTTGCACTCGAAGAGATTATCCAAAATGGCGAGGGCTATCGCTTGCGGTCGCGCACAGAGGCCATACTCGAAGGTCTTGGCATTAAAACGACCGATCATGACAAGCCGCTTAAGATTTTGTCGGGTGGCTACAAATGGCGTGTCTTTCTTGCGCAGGCCTTGGTCAAGAAGCCTGACGTTCTCATGCTTGACGAGCCCACCAATCATTTGGACATTGTCTCTATACGATGGCTCGAACTGTTTTTGTCGACGTATCAAGGTTTAGTCATTCTCGTCTCGCACGATAAGCGTTTCATGGATCATGTGTGCACGCAGATCCTTGACATCGATTTTGATACGATCATGATCTACGCCGGCAACTACACTGCGTATGAAGAAGCGCGGCGTTTGTTCTTGTTGCAAAAAGAAAGAGAAATCCTCGCGCAAGAAAAAGATATAGCGCGTAAACAAGCGTTCATCGATCGATTCCGTTACAAAGCGACAAAAGCGCGTCAGGCACAAAGCCGCATCAAGCAAATAGAAAAAATGGAGATCGTTCTGCCGGTGCGAACGAGCCGACTGCATCCTAAACTGCGCTTTGATACCGACGAGATAGGCTCAAAAGAAGTGCTCACCGTGAAACATCTCACCAAGGGCTACGACGACAAAAAGATCATCACCGATCTCAGCTTCAGTGTGCAACGCAAGGAGAAGATTGCAATCGTGGGCCCGAATGGCG
>CAZRSD010000089.1:0-6928 GCA_964602645.1 uncultured Myxococcales bacterium | reverse complement strand
ATAAATTTTCACACGGTGCTTCTTGGCAATGTCTGCGGCCTGCATCGGCTCAAGGGATCCAATATTATTTTGGCCGTCGGTAAGCATCACGATAATGCGATCACCACGTTTCTCCTCGAGCAGCTTCTTGGTGGCAAGGCCAATCGCATCACCAATCGCCGTCTTTGGGCCCGCGAAACCAATTTGCGCGTCGTCTAAAAATCGTTTGATGGTGGGATGATCAAACGTCAGCGGCGCGTGCAGAAAACTTTCCGAACCAAATACCACCAGGCCCAAACGGTCACCTCGTCGCCTGTCGATAAAACTATCAAGCACATCTTTGGCGAGCACGAGGCGATCAACCGGTTGCCCATTGAGCGTCATGTCGAGTGCTTCCATGCTTTCCGAAAGATCGAGCACGAGCATAAGATTGCGACCGTCGCGCGAAATCTCAAGCGCATCACCGACGAGTTGCGGCCGCATGAGCGCACAAACCAATAAGATCCAAATCACTACCTCGACAAGCGGGAGCTTCTTTGCCAACACACCGCCTTTGGCAAGACCGAGACGCTTAACGGCGAGCGCAATTGGGCTCACAAGAAACCCCTGCTCATGCCGTCGATAAAAAAGCCACAACGGAAGTAAGAGCAAGAGACCTAACGCCGCATAGGGCCACGCAAATTCTAAATTCGACATCGCTTTAACTGCTCTCTTGCAAGGCTGATCAGCAACGCACCATCGACAGCTGGATGTTTCCGATAACGATCTACCTTCAACAAATCGATGATAACGTGCATACGATTTTCATCAGGGCTTATTCGAGACAACGTTGGCAACGTTTCATCGAGGTCAATCGCGCGCGAAAGCGTCTCGTCAACACTAAACGCGAGGCGACGAAACAATGCTGACAACGATGCCTGCAACTTCGCACTGTCTTTGGTCGCGCTAAATTCCTCCTCAATAGCGATGAGCTCGCGCAGCAACGTCTTGCTCATGCGCGCGCGCCGTAAGTGCCGATACACCAAGACGCCAAGCGCAATGATTATCAATGCTGCAAAGACAGCGAGGTAGTAACCAAATGCGGGTGGCCACCACAACGGCGGGGACGCAAGGTGAATATCTTTTAGTTGCACCATCAATTCATCATGGCTCATGGACCTATCCTATCCTGTTCGCGCCCGACAGCATCATGCGCAGCGTTGCATCGGGATCATCAGCGGTTTTGAAACGAAGATAAGGAATCGCGAGCGTTCGAAACATACGTCGGACTTTTTCTTGATGTTCGCGCCACCAGTGCTCATAGTTTCGCCGAAGTAGCTTATCGTTGCTATCAAACTGAACGCGCTCGTCGCCATAGGACATGCCTACGCGGCCAAGCGCAGGTATTTGCTCTTCAAGCGGATCGAATATGGAAAACGCAAATAGTTGTGCGCGCTTTCGCACGCGAAACAACAAGGGCAACATCTCATCGCTCGCATCCAAAAAATCCGAGAGCAAAAACACGAGCGCACCTGGGCGCACGCGATTGGCAAGCCGCGTCAGCACCACAGGCCAATCAAGAAAAGCGCGTTTTTCGTCGCTATTTAGAGCCTGCGTTGCGTGGGCAAGTGCACCAAACCAGCGCGCGAGGTGATGACGCGTATGGCCAAGACCACCAAGGTTTGCCCGTTCGCCATCAAACGTGAGGCCGCAAATTTGATCGCCACCATGTATCGCGGCTATCGAAAGTTGTGCCGCAAGGTGTGCAGCGAGCACAGATTTAAAACAACGTCGACTGCCAAAGAACATTGACGGGCGCAGGTCGACGACAAAAAAGATCGGACGGTCGCGCTCTTCAATAAACACTTTCGTAAAGAGTTTTGAAAATCGCGCGCTCACCTTCCAATCGATGGTCCGCATTTCATCGAAGGGAACGTAGGGCCGCGATTCAAAAAATTCCATTCCGCGACCGTGGATCCGCGAGCGTTTGCTGCCGGCACTGATGCTGCTTGCTTTGGTGATGCGATGCAAATCGAGATGTTTCGCCTTTTGCCCCTCAAAAAACAATTCTTCGACGGAGCACACAATGCCGTGGCCGTTTTGTCCCGCTGCGCTATGCAAATACACGTCCTTCATAACACTATGGTAAGGCCACCGCGCCTAAAATGTCATCGATAATCTGATCACGACCAATGCCCCGCGATTCCGCTTCGAAGGTTAGACCGATGCGATGGCGTACCACTTCGTGAACGATCTCAGCAACGTCAGAGGGCGCAACGAAATCTTTGTTATTGAGCCACGCCACCGCACGTGATGCGCGGTCAAGATAAATGCTTGCGCGGGGGCTTGCGCCATACGCAAGAAACGGCGCGATGCTTTCATTGTATTTGGCCGGCGTTCTCGTCGCCATGACGATTTGCACGATGTATTCTTCTACCGATGGGTCCATGTGCATGTCGAGGATTTCACGTCGCACGGCAAAAATATCTTCCTCGGTGAGCAACACCTTGTGTTCTTTGACGAGATTTTCTTGCGCGCGCACCTCATCGCGATTCAGGCGCATTATGGTTTTTTCGGTGGCTTTGTCTGGGTAATCGATTTTTACGTGCATCATGAAGCGATCCAACTGCGCTTCAGGCAAGGTAAAGGTACCTTCTTGTTCGATAGGATTTTGCGTCGCCATCACGAGAAAGAGCTTGGGCAGCCGATAGGTCATGTTGCCCACGCTCACTTGCCGTTCGCCCATGGCCTCGAGAAGCGCAGACTGTACTTTAGCTGCGGCGCGATTGATTTCATCGGCCAAGATCAAATTGTGAAATATTGGCCCACGCTGAAATGAAAAATGACCTTTCTCGGGGTGAAAAACCTCGGTGCCAGTAATGTCGGCAGGCAAAAGATCTGGCGTAAATTGAATGCGATGAAAATCACCTTCGACCAGCGACGACAACGCTTTGATCGACTTGGTCTTCGCAAGCCCGGGAGCGCCCTCAACCAACAGATGCCCGTCGGCAAATAGCGCAAGCAATAGTCGATCGATGAGCTTCTTTTGCCCTACTATGGTTTGCTGCAAGGCCTCAGACAGGGCGGTAACTTTCGCATGCAAGGTCACGGTTTATCCTTTGCCACGTCGTGCTGGCATGATTGTTGTTTCGCAATAATCCGCCCGCGGACCATATTCACCAATTCATTGCTGGCAAGATGCGTAACATCGTCGGCGGACACTGGCTCACAAAAGTGTACCGTAATGCTCTTGTTAGGGAAAACCGAAATGCCATCTGTCGGCATTACCTCGGCAGCGCCTTCAATAAACACAGGCACGATAGACTTATTGAGTTCCTTTGCCAAATAAAACCCGCCCTTCTTAAATGGCCCTATCGCGCCGTCGCGTGTACGCGTACCCTCGGGCGCTATCCAAATCGAAATACCCTCAGCGATGCGCTCCTTCGCGCGACCAAGCTGTCGTATCGCACGACTGCGGTTTTTGCGATCGATCGCAATGAAACCGGCGCTCACCATCGCATGGCCAAGGATCGGCACTTGCATGAGGCCTATCTTTGAAACCATACGTAGGCTCGTTGGCACCGCGCCATAAATCGCGGGGATATCCATCCACGATTCGTGGTTTGACATGAAGATATAGGTCTCGCCCGGCACCAAGTTATGGTCCCCAGTAACATAGAGGCTCGTGTAACTCGCATCAAAATGAACACGCCAAAATAGTTGCAAGTAATCGTCGGTCATCGACGCCGACACGGTTTTCTTGCCGATAGACTCGAGCAAATATTTTGAAGCCAGCGCGAATGTTTTGGTAAACATCGGCACCGCATAGATCGCACTTTTTTTAAAGCGCGCGCGCGCCGCGGGCTTATAGATCAGTTTTCGTTCTTCCAATACCATTTACTTTGCCACTTTATTGATGGCGTTAACCAGTGCCTCGGTAATCGAAGGCTCACTCGCTGAATGACCAGCAGCCTCGATCATGAAGAACTCAGCCTTGGGCCATGCTTTGTGCAATTCATACGCGCTCACAGGCGGGCACGGCATGTCATAGCGCCCTTGCACAATAACGCCGGGGATATTCTGGATCTTCTTTATGTTGTTCAAAATCCAGTTGTCGTCGTCAAAAAACGCATTGTGATAGAAATAGTGATTTTCGATCCGCGCAAATGCATACGCAAAGTGATCAGAAGAAAAATGCTCGATCATGTTGTCGTCTTTGCGCAACTTCGATGTTGCACCTTCCCAACGGCTCCACGCGCGTGCAGCTTCCTTAAGCACCGCTTCATCACCGCTATTAAGGCGTTTGTGGTAGGCGGTGACAAGGTCATGACGCTCAGCTTTTGGAATCGGCTCTAAAAATAAATCCCATTCTTCGGGGTAAAACATGCTTGCGCCATGCTGATAGAACCAAGAAATCTCTTTTTTGCGCACGAGAAAAATCCCGCGTAACACCATGGACAGTACCCGACCTGGATGGGTGATCGCGTAGCTAAGCGCAAGCGTACTTCCCCATGAGCCGCCAAACACATGCCATTTCTCGATGCCAAGATGCGTGCGGATCTTTTCCATATCACCGACGAGTTCGAAGGTGGTGTTCTCCCGCAGCTCACCAAATGGCGTAGATTTTCCGCAACCGCGTTGATCGAAGAGAATAATGCGAAATCGCTTCGGATCAAAATAGCGACGATGATTACTATCAATGCCGCCGCCTGGCCCGCCGTGGACAAAGACCACCGGTAGTCCTAGAGGATGACCCACCTCTTCCACGTAAAGCGAATGCAAATCACTAACCTTAAGATTAAATGAATTATAAGGCTCTATCTCGGGAAAATAGGCGTTCATGGACTCTCCAGCTCAAACTTCGTACCGTGAATTTTCTTTATTCTGTCTGAACAAGATAACAATATTGCCAATCGTGTCGATATGTACGGCCCCAGTTTCCTGCACAATTTTATCGACGTGCTCATCGATGTCTTCCTTTAGCCTCGACGCTATCTGAACTTTTATGAGTTCATGCGCGAGCAATGCAAGATCAATCTCGTTAATAAGGGCCGAGGAAATTCCTTTCTTGCCCGCAATTACCACAGGCTTGAGGTGATGAGCCATTTTTTTTAGCTCGCGGATTTTTTCGCTCGGAAGCAAAGTCTTTTCTTGTTGGTTATTCATGATAAACACAGTTTTATGAAGCCTCGACCTACGTGTCAACAACCACGGCTGTTGCAGCACAGGCTTTATGAGTCCAAAACGGACTTTCGTATCAGAATTGAATGGGAATTGAGGAAAGAGAAATGACGTTCGTAGTTACTGACAACTGCCAGCGATGCCGATTTACCGATTGCGTTTCAGTATGTCCGGTGGATTGTTTCTATGGCGATGATGAGCAGCTTTACATCAACCCAGAGGAATGCATCGACTGCGGCGCGTGCGAGCCTGAATGCCCCGTGGAAGCCATCTATGATGAGGCGAACTTGCCAAAAGATAAAGAAAGATGGCTTGCGATCAATGCTGAGCGCGCTCCTGCCCTCACCAATATCACGCAAAAGCAAGCGGCCTTGCCCGGTGCTGAAGAACGAAAAGCTGAGCTCGGCTTCTAAGCTTTGCCTTGCCGTTCATCTCATCATAAACGTCATGCTTACGCTCATGGCGCATCATGCGGCGCATGCAGCAAGCGACAAGGAGCACCTCTCGTCGGTATTGCATGCGTTTCGCGCAACCGATCCATCCAAAGAGCAGAATCTTTTTTGTCGCGGCAGTTGTCATCTTGCGAAGGCTTCGCATCGGGTCAACTCTGTTGATATTGAAAACTCGGGCGCAAGCACCTTGCTCGATGTTCTCGCGCAGTTCCCTGGTATTCTCGTTGGGAAAGATCATTTTGGTCGACCCACCGTCGGGATTTATGGCCTGCTCGGTCAACATCGCATCCAAATTCTCGTCGACGGCCTGCGGCATAATGATCCTTACGACGGCAGTGCCATACTCAATCTGCCCGCATCGATCATCGACTACGTCGATGTCTACTATGGACCTGGCGGAACCTGGTTTGGTGAAGGCTCCTTGCTCGGCGTGATTGCCGTATTCACCAAGCAGCTGCCTGAAATAATCCAGTTTGGACATTTTTCCCTCGACCAGGGCCTTGGCGGCGGTATCATTGCGGCGATCAAACAGCAGCGCGTTAAGGCCGGCGCTTATCTTTCATTCTCGCTAAAAAATCCTCATACCTATAACCAGAGCGAAGAAGGCGTGCTCACGTCGGAAAAGCCGTATTTTCCATTACATGATCTTGCATCATCAGGCTTCGTTGAGCTTAAGATCTCCAATACGGCGCAGGCATATTTGCTCGCTCGCAGCGGCGTGATGCAGGAGTTTTTTGGGCTTGGGCCAAATTATGGTTTTGGCAAATTTGAGCACAGTAAGTTCGTGTGGAACAGTGATGTCCATTTGCTCAAGAAGCGCGCCCAAAAAAACGCCCTCGATCTTTTCTTCGCCTTCGGGCTATTCCGAGGACGCGATACGATATCTGCCCAGGACAATCTGCCCACTCGTTCGTTTAACCGCCTCGTCGATCGCAACCAAAGTCTGCGCTTTGAAATCGGCACCAAATTTCACGTCAAGCCTTTTTATGGCCATGACCTCTTCTTCGGCATCGGCGGCATTTTACAAGGCGCGCAAAATGCGAGTCACAGCCTCACCAAAAATCCCGACGAACCATCGCTATTCACGGCCACTGATTTTTCTCGCGCGCCGCGAATATTTGGGCGTCCAAGCGCACTCTTTAAAGCAACCACTGGCCACGTCTATGGCTTTATTCAAGACGAATGGCAAATTCGCGCGCCGCTCCTTTTTACTGTCGGTTCGCGCCTGGTCTTGCCTATCGAATCACAGCAATTTTCTGCAGAGCTCCTACCCAATATCGCCGTGGTTTTGATACCTATCAATAAGCTGCGCTTTACCGTGGGCTATCATTCCTCCG
>CAZRSD010000088.1:0-6962 GCA_964602645.1 uncultured Myxococcales bacterium | reverse complement strand
ACGCTACAGAAAAGCCCTATTTAGGCTGGAAGATATTTTTGTCCTGTAGCCTGGCCCCTAAGTGCTTTATTTTTTGCTTGTCCGATAGAAAGAGTTCGGCACCATCTATTAAAGTTTTTGTGGCGGAAGAAGAAGATTGCAAAATCGCATTTAGAAAGAATAGTAACCGGCGCGGAAAAAGAAAGCAGAAACTACGCTACAGAAAAGCCCTATTTAGGCTGGAAGATATTTTTGTCCTGTAGCCTGTAACTTTTTAGGGTTTGTGGTACTTGCAAGCGTTATCATTATTCTCAGAAACTTATGAGACCGCTTCTAGTTGGCATAAACAGATTTGGATGAAGACCTGCCATAAATGTAATTCTTCCCTCGTGATTAAACGAGGAATTCACGGCAACAAACAGCGCTTCCGCTGCAAAGAATGCGGATATCAATCCGTGCATGAGCATCTTCCGGATGCCAATGAGCGCAAGAAGAAATTGCTTCGTGCAATCTGTCTATTTCTCAGCGGCCTTTCTCAAAATTCTGTTGCAAAGTTGATGGGTGTTTTGTGCCAAGCGATTTGCGACTGCCTATTGCCGAAAGTCGAAGACATTGGTTGGGTTCGAATGCGGTGATAGAGATTTTTAGTCGACAGAGTCGCCGTTCTCGAAGCAGCCACCATCAATTAACCAGCCTTGTACATCGTAATGCCGTCACGAAAATCCTAAGAGCAACCGTTCGCATTTTGGCACGAAAAATTAAGTGGTGTCGTCTGAAACCTAGGATCCACTATGACGTATCAATCAAGGAAGGGCTTAATTGCCAGCAGTACTACCCAAATTATTCAAAATCGGAGCAAATTGAATGTTGTCTGGTTCCTCTTATGTTTCCTCGCATTTCCGACGCATGCAAATAAATTACTAGACATGTGCAATAAGGCGGCTCCGCAATTAGGCTGTGATTCACTTTCTAAAGCAGATCTAAAATCTCTGTATCGTATGTGTAAGGATACGAGTAAGACGCTTGAGCCGTGGAGTGGCTATAGCATTGGAGCAATGGAGAAGCTCGATGGTAGCGGCGCCATATCTTTGGTAATGGATACCAGTAAGCAAGGATCGGCAAATGGCCGCACAATCTGTAATCAGTATCAAGCATATCGCTATCCTCGAACCGAATATGATGTCATGAACGCTGTTAGTGAAGCGAAAGATATGAATTGGACTATCAAGGCATCCGGCGCTGCACATACCGACAATGAATTGATCTGTGGCGACGGCATGGCGCTGTCGAATCGATTCATGAACAATATTTTTGATATCGAATTATTTGAAGGCGTGGAAACCGTGAGAGCACAACCGGGAGTAACAATTCGGCAACTCGGTGAATGGCTTCATAAGCGACACAAATCGCTTGGATTCACAGTCGTTGGGTTTGAAGCGGTCACGCTTGGCGGCGTAATAGGCACCGGCGCACACGGAAGCGCCGTGCGCGAGAGGGCTATACTTTCCGATATCGTTCAATCTCTAAGAATAGTCGGTGCCGACGGAAAAGCACACGAAATGACGAAGGCGAAAACCAAGAAGAAAGATCCAGAACTATGGCGAGCGCTCATGCTTAATTTGGGAATGATGGGCATCGTCACTGAAATGAGACTCCGCATCGTTGAAGACTTTCAGCTCCACGTCGAGAGCGAAGAACTCGATGATGACGATCTTTTTGTCGACGGCAAAGGCATTGAGACTTATATCGACCAATGCGATACGGCGAGCTTTCATTGGTTTCCACAACGTCACCATCGGGACGGTAGATTAATTCGAAACTGTGGGCAAAAGATCGAGCGTGGCAATTTGTCATGGGCCAAATTTAGCATGAACGTCGACAAAGACGCGCAATACATTCTTCACGCTCCCGATGTTCCGGTGATTTACTACAACTCCTTGCGAAGCTTGTTGCACAAGGGCGCATGTGACCCTGCAAAACATTTTGCTGTTGAGAACATTCGTCGCTTTGATATAAAACTGCATCCTCCCTATGCCAAGAAGCGCACTATCAAAGCTCCCGGACAAAGCGATCTCAAGTCGCGTCCTCACGGCATCACGGGTTGGTCGTTTGCGATGCAAAATTCGATTGGTACTTATGAAGGAAATGAATATCGCCAAACCGATTGGGAAGTGGCAATTCCTGCAAAAAGATCGCCCGAAGCTTTTCGCTTTCTGCGCGCGTTTATGAATGGCAAAGATAAGTCTTATGAGAAGCCATTTCCACTTCAATCAGTTGGTTTCTTCATTCGTTTCAGCAAGGCAAGCAAATCTTTGATGTCCCACGCGTCTATCGGCGGCGATTTCAATGAAGACGATACCGTGATGTTCCTCGAGCTTTCTGAATATCTACCTATTTTTAATGCCAGAAATGAGAGAGAAACACAGATAGCAAAAGCTATTATGGACGAATATGAAAGGCCATTTAGAACATTTGTTACCGAGCTCGTAACGAAATTCGGTGCACGTGTGCATTGGGCAAAAAACCGTCAACAACTCTTCGCTGACCAATTGCAAAACATAGATAGACAAAAACAGATTTCCGCGTTCGCACGTCAAGTCAAGTCGGTCGATCCGAAGGGCATGTTTAGTAATTCGATGACTAGCATGCTCCTCAGCGAAGGACAGAGCTTAGAAAGCTCTCTCTAAGCTGGCTTACGATTTGCAAGCCTTACCAGGAATCAGGTCTGCAAAAAATTTCCACTGTACGTCACTTAATTCTTCAAAACGACCAGCCATGTCCAATCACTTCGCCAATACTTTATTTGTTGAAGTTTCAGAAGTTTCAAGTGACGAAATTATTTCCGGATAAGTTTATTTATTTACACAAGCCAGGGATTTGCGAAAGCAGTTCTTTGGCTTTTTCCTTGTATTTATTAGTCCAATCTTTTATTTCCTGCTCAGTTGGATCTTGATTGCCAGTTTGCACCTTAATAAAACCAGCAATTTTCAAAAATGCGTCTTTAGTTTTGTCAACAACTACCTGAGCACCACTTCTGCATATGCCAGCTTCTTCGGCCAGGTTTTGGATAGAACTTTTCATTTTACTGGCCAAGTTGCCAGCTTTTTCCAGGGCACTCTTAGCGAAATCTTTCAAACCATCTAGAAATAGATCGGCATTTTCCTGGTTTAAATCAAGGCTTGCTGGTTCAATTTTATTATCAATTATTTCACTGTTGTCACTGTAAGCCACATCATCGGTATCGTAACCGGCAATCAAATTAAAGGACAACAAAGTAACCATGCTTAATAAGCTGGAATGGAAAATATTTTTCATAAAGATACTCCTGTTAGTGTTTTTATTTGTATAACGCAGCTAAATACGCCGCTTTTACATTGGTCTATTAATCTATAATTTTTTATGCAGCCAAAAAAGTATAAATAATTAACTCTCCAAAATTACAGCGCCGGCAGTCTGAAGTGATCAAACGGCCCATTAATAGCCTGCATGGGCAAAATAGCCCCTTATTTTTTCTGGCGTGGCTAATACCGTTTTCCCCTGAATCGGAGCTCTGCCCGATCTTGCACATATAAAAAATCCGATCGTTTAGAGGTGCTCATGAGCGGGCATGGTGTGGTGAAAAATGATTTTGGATAGAAGAAGTTGAAAACCATTTTCGCCAATGTCGAGATGGTCGTATAAAGAGCAGGTGGCAAACAATTTGGCTCGTATCCAAGGTGTCGTGCTGGCGACGAAAGCATCAAGCAGCCGCAAGGCACCATCACTGTAAAAACGATATAACAAATTACGACTGCAGTACTAAATGGAGCTTTGAAATGAAACTGCCACCACTTTGAACGCCTTCGCAAATACAATAATTAACATAAAATACTTGATTTATTTTTACCCAATAGTTACGTCATTTTTATAGTTAAATTATCAATCGGAGAAGCGTTATGAGGTTAGTTATTTTTGTTGTTTCTTACCTTATCTCTCTCGTTTCAATAGGTCATGAATTTGTGTTGACAAATAAGTCTAATCTGCCGATTTTTTTCAGAGTACTTCAGGAAAACAAGGTATTTGGTGGCGACTCTACCTCAGGTTGGAGATTTGTGAAAGTTAAAAGCTCTGTTTCGATCTCTAACATCAAAAAGAAAGATATTACTTTAGAAGTAAACTATTGCAATAGTGGCACCGATAATGTCAAGGGCTTGCCCTGTTCAAAGATTGATAGGCTACTCAGCGTAAGCATGCCGCGTTTTCAACAATGGTCTTTGAGTTTCTCGGAATCTACAGCAGCAGATAATGTCATTATCAAATGGAACGGTCAGAAAATTCTACCATCTGAAAGCGGCAAAAAGAACATTTCAGCAAAGGACGTTCTGTTGGTAGTGCCCTAAATTTGTTAAGCAAATTTTTCTCGCACCTTCTACAAAAAATTGAGTTTTTTCGAGAACAAGATTTGAAAGAAGGCCGCGGCCTTTTACTTACCGCTATATTTTGTCTTGGCAGCTTTCGAACAGCCTTGATAGTGACTAAATTATTTCCGGATAGGTTCATCATTCTTTGCGAGCAAGAGCCATGTGTATTGATGCTTTCGTTTCCGCGTAGCGCGCAATATAGCTGAGGGCATCAGGGGGATCGTCGGTAAAATAGATCAAATCCAAATCGGCTTCAGAAATTGTTTGGCTTTGCATCAGTGTACCTTGAATGAAATCCTTAAACGGTCGCCAATAATCGATGCCCATCAGCACCACGGGAAAAGCCGTGATCTTTTTTGTTTGCATGAGCGTTATCGCTTCAGAGATTTCGTCAAGTGTGCCAAACCCGCCAGGCAAGGCTAGGAAGGCACAAGAATAGCGCATGAGCATTACTTTGCGAACATAGAAATAATTGAATTCAACAAAGCGATCGAGGTAGTCATTTGGTTTTTGCTCCATGGGCAATGTAATATTGCACGCAACGGAAACCCCTTTCACGTCGCGCGCACCGCGATTCGCCGCTTCCATAATACCCGGGCCACCACCCGTCATGATCGAAAAACCATAGCGCGCAAGCAGCCGAGCTGTCACACGCGCCATCCTATAATAGCGATGATCCTCACGGAATCGGGCAGAACCAAAAAATGTAATCGCTGGGCCCAAATGACGAAACACATGAAAGCCTTTGCCAAAATCCCACGCTATTTTTGCTAGTCGCCACAGGTCGAGCCACGGGCTACGCTTGCCTTCGATGAGTAATTTCTCGCTAATATCTGACGGAGATTTTCCCCACGGGTCAAATAAGTCTTCAGACAATACGCGAAACGGCCTTTCGTTATTTTCAGCCACGTGTCTTGTGATCCTATTTCAAAAGATCCTGATACAGATCGACGCGTCGATCTCTAAAAAAACCAAACGCCGATCGATGGTGCGAAGCCTTCGCCAAATTCACAACAGTAACTTTCACGCCTTCCTCGTCGTCAAAATGGACAAGCTCGTCACCAAACTCGTCACAAATAAACGATGCGCCATAAAACGCTTGACCATCTTCAACGCCAATACGATTCGCCGCGGCAACGGGTATCATGTTTGCAACAGCGTGTCCCTTCATCACACGAAGCCACGGATTCTTCGTCATCAGCCACGGTGCATGGGGCTCTGATCCGATAGCAGTAGGATAGAGCAAAATCTCAGCCCCCTTCAGCGTCATAATTCGCGCAGCTTCGGGAAACCACTGATCCCAGCAGATTGCGGCGCCCAATTTGCCATATTTCGTCGAGAACACCTTAAAGCCGGTATTGCCAGGGCGAAAATAATATTTCTCCTGATAACCCGGACCATCGGGGATGTGGCTTTTGCGATAGACGTCGAGAATCGCACCATCTGAATCGATCAACGCCAGTGAATTAAAAAAATGCGGGCCGGATTTCTCAAAGAATGAGCACGGCACGACGAGCTCGAGCTTCTTGCACACCTTTTGGATTTGCACGAGCACCGGATGACCTTCGACTTCATGCGCCTTGGCGAAATGTTCTTCCTCTTGCGTCTTACAAAAGTAGTGACTTTGATAAAGCTCAGGCGGTAAAACAATTTGGGCGCCCTGCCGTTTCGCTTCGTCGAGAAAGTGGATGACCTTTTGATTATTTTCATTCATATCGTCGTTAAACGTACTCTGAATGACACCAACTTTGATTTGCATACCTGCTACCTATAAAACTCTTGTGACATACAGTGAAACGCTCCGCCGCCCGTCAATATCGCCTTAGCCATGCAACCAACGACATGAAGATCGATGCTATTCTTGAGGATATCATAAGCTTCTTTGTCGTAAGGCGAACCATAAAGCGGCTGCACCATGGTTTCATCACCAATAATGAAATTCAAATAACTTGCAGGCATCAATGCGCCGTCGCTATTCAGCACAATACCCGGCGAGGGTAACTCAAGAAGCGAGAATTTTCCCCCCTGCGCATCAGTCTCCCGCGCAAGCTGCGACTTTATCGCCATGAGCACGTCGTAGTTAGGATCGTTTTTAGATCTTGGCACCATAATAGCTATGGTATGCGGCGCAATGAAACGCGCGATGGTATCGATGTGTCCGTCGGTATGGTCGTCCTTTAAGCCTTCTTTAATCCAGATGACTTTTTTCGTGCCAAAGCAACGCGCAAACTCTTCTTCGATGCGCGCTTTATCAACATTGGGATTGCGATTTTTGTTGAGCAAACATTGCTCGGTGGTGAGCATGGTGCCTTCGCCATTACATTCAATAGCACCACCCTCGAAAACAAGTGACGACTGTATCGCTGGCACGGAAAGACTCGTGACGACGCGCTTGCTTAGATCAAGATCATCAGCAAACTGATACTTACCACCCCAACCATTGAAGTGAGGAAGAATAGCGGCAGCATGCTCATGCTCATCACGCACAAAAATAGGAAAGGTATCTCTAAACCAAATATCACCGAATGGCATCACTTCGATGGTGAGCCGTGACGACAGTGTAAAGCGCTTTTCCACGAGGGC
>CAZRSD010000087.1:0-6983 GCA_964602645.1 uncultured Myxococcales bacterium | reverse complement strand
AACGCAATATCTTGCGGCTCTTGCTCGCCGTGGAAGCAATGCTCAACGGCGCTGCGTTTGGTTTCATTGGCACGGCGATTCATTACAACCAAGTTGAAGGGCATGTGATGTTTCTCTTGGTGTTGGCGGTCACGGCCGCGGAAGTTGGCATCGGTTTGTCGATCTTGCTGCATTACGAAAAGCTCTATCACAATCTCGACATCGCGTCTGTCGATCGAGGGAGGGAGTAATATGACGTCAATAGCGACTGGCATCATCGGCTTCCCCATTTTGTCATGCATGCTCTTGCTCTTGTTCTCGAACAAGATGAGCCGCGGCCTCATGCGCCTAGTCGGCGTGGGTGGCATCGTGCTGTCGTTTGCTGCAACGCTTGCGCTTTGGTTCACTGCTGACGGGTTGCCGTATAAGCAGGTGCTTTGGCATTTTCTACCATCGGGCATGGTGCTCGACGATGATTTGTATCTTGGGTTGGTGTTTGACAGCCTGTCCTTGACCATGACCGTTGTGGTGACACTCGTGTCGTCGCTGATAGCGATCTATTCAAGCGAGTACATGGCGCACGAAGACGGGTTTGGAAGATTTTTTGCTGGCATCAACCTCTTTGTGGCCTTCATGTTGCTCCTCGTGCTCGGCGATAGCCTGTGGTTACTCTTCATCGGCTGGGAAGGCGTAGGGCTTGCAAGCTACCTTTTGATCGGTTTCTTTCATCGCGAGCCCAAGGCCGTTGCTGCTGCGATGAAGGCGTTTCTCACCACGCGTGTTGGCGACGTGTTCTTACTCTTCGCTATTTTTTGCGCCGTGTTTGCATTCGGTACGCTCGACATCGCAAGCATGAGCGCGCTTGCGCAAGCAAACTTCCCCGAAGGTGGTGCTATCATCACGGCGATTAGTTTGCTGCTACTCGGCGGTGCCGTTGGTAAATCGGCACAGTTGCCGCTGCAAACCTGGCTTGCTGACGCTATGTGGGGCCCAACACCAGTGAGCGCGTTGATTCACGCGGCAACCATGGTGACGGCGGGCGTGTATTTGCTCGTGCGCATGTCTTTTCTGATCGTGTTATCGCCGACAGCGCAGATGGCGATCATGATGGTTGGCCTTGCCACGCTGATCATGGCAGGCTTTGCGGCGCTTGCCCAAACCGACATGAAGCGTGTGCTTGCTTACTCGACGATGAGTCAAATCGGTTACATGTTTCTCGCTGTTGGTGCGTTGTCTTTTCAAGCGGCGATATTCCATTTGGTGACGCACGCATTTTTTAAAGCGTTGCTCTTTTTGTCGGCGG
Source organism: uncultured Myxococcales bacterium (assembly GCA_964602645.1). Taxonomy (GTDB): domain Bacteria; phylum Myxococcota; class UBA727; order UBA727; family JABDBI01. Next base: position 5,701 of record CAZRSD010000087.1, on the reverse strand, counting down.
GCGTGATAGGCCATGCGCTCCACAGCTATGACATGCCGTCTATGGGCGGGCTTAGAACATCCTTCCCCTTCGTCTTCTGGTGTTTCATTATCGGTGGCACGAGCTTAATGGGCTTGCCCCTCGTCAGTTCTGGCTTCTTCAGCAAAGAATGGATTTTGAATGACGTTGCAAGCGTTCCTGAAATCGGCACGACACTCTTCTATGCCGCAGCTTTTGGCACCTTCCTCACCGCTTTGTATACCTGCCGCATGATAGCACTCGTCTTCTTTGGCACCGCAAAACAGGCGGTGCACGATCACGCGGGCTTGCGGATGTACAGTACGCTCGTTGTACTCGCTATCTTCTCCGTAAGCATCGGTTGGCTTGAAACGCCGCATTTTCTCGGCGAGATTCATGTCGTGTCGAATTTCTTGAACGCCGTAGTGCCAAGGAGTGTCGACGGTGAGCACGGACTGTTATGGCTCATACCGACGATAGCAGCCTTTATTGGCGCTGCGCTCGGTTTCGCACGCTACCGCAAGGCCAGTGCAATGACGTTTGGCAAACCCAGTCCATGGGTGGCATTGGTAAAAAGCGGCTTTGGCCTCGACGATCTCTCCATGAATGTTCTTGTAAAGCCTTATCAACGGGTCGCAATCGTGTTGCAGCCCGATTTCATCAAGACTTCGTATACGCAGTGTATCCACACCGTCGAACGCCTCTTTGACGTCGTGGCGCGCATGCATACCGGGCGTCTATCGCACTATTTGTCGTTCATGATGGTGGCGATGGTGGCACTTGCTTCAATAATGGTTTTCTCATGATACTTGCTCTGCTCTTATTCGTGCCCTTTATTACCGGTACGTTGTGTCTGTGGGCGTCATCGCGGGCATGGGCGCAATGCATCTCTTTTACCGGGCTTTTTGGTGCCATCTGGATCACCTGCATTCTCGGTGTTGAGATCGCTGACAAAACGACGTCACCGTGGCTATTAGAACTGAATCTGCCGTGGATACCGTCGTGGCAGGTAAATTTTCATCTCGGTGTAGACAGTCTTGCGTATTGGTTGACGCTCTTGACACTAGTACTTGCGCTGTTTGCCGTTGGCGTTGCGGCTCCTCAAAAGCGTGTCGGTTCATATTTCGCGTCGATAAATTGGGCAGCATTTGGCGTGATTGGCCTGTTTTTGTCGGCCGACGTATTCTTGTTTTTTGTGTTTTGGGAAGTCGCGCTCTTGCCGATCTACTGGATTCTCGTCGTTGAAGGCGAAAGAATGCAGCCGATGCAGACGTTGCGTTTCATTATTCTCACGCAATTTAGTGGGCTCATGTTGCTTATCGGCATCATTGGCCTCGCGTATCTGAGCCCAGGCACGCACAGTATGGTTACCTTCGATTATGCGACACTGATGAAATCGCCGCTGTCGGGTGACGCGCAATATTGGTTGATGTTGTGTTTTTTTATCGCATTCCTCATTAAATTGCCGGCGTTGCCATTTCACGGTTGGATGCCGGCGCTCTTTAGCGAGGGGCCAGCGTCCGTCGTGTTGGTTGCGATTCTCGTCAAAACGTCGGTATTTGGCTTGATGCGCTTTAGCTGGACGATGTTTCCCGACGCTACTGCCTTATTCGCCGAGCCTGCCATGATCCTCGGCGTGGTAACCTTGCTCTACGGCGCGCTACTCGCCTTTGGCCAAAACGATCCACGACGCATTATCGCTTATGGAACGCTTAGTCATGCAGGTTTGCTATTGGTCGGCGTATTTTGTTCAGCGACCGCAAGCTTCTATGGCGTGCTCATTTTGCTGATAGCCTCGGCAATGAGTACGGCTGCGATGCTGATGATGTTTGAACGCCGACGTAATGCAAATCTGGTGGCAGTAACCGGTCTTTGGCCATCGCATCCACGCTTTTCGGTCGTCTTGCTGATTATGGTACTTGCGAGCATGGGCTTTCCGGTCTTTGGCAATTTTGTCGGCGAGTGGTTGATAATTTGGTCGGTCTTCGCTGAGAACACGATACTTGCTATCGTCACTTCGATCGGAATCGTGCTGAGTGCAGCTTATTCGCTGCGACTTTTTCAACGCCTCTGCCTCGGCAATGCATCGCCGACCCTTGTATCATGTAAGTCGTCACTGTCCGATCTGAATGCCTTAGAGCTCATGCTCTACGGTGCCATGACCATCGTGGTCCTTGGGCTTGGTTTAAGTCCATTCTTGTTTTTCAACAATGTTGCGACGCCATATGCCGACGCCGATGCAAATTCTCTCGTGTTGAAAGCTCTTGACTCACATGAATCACTGCAGGTGGTGTCGCCATGATCATGTCCTTCGTCAACGGTCTTGATCTTGGGCTCTTAGCGCGTTTTTTTCCGTTCATCATGATGGTCTTGGCCATCGCATTTTTGATGGTGGCAAAAATCTTGCGCTTTAGCCTCACGATCGCATTTTCCATCACCATGTTGTTCTTGGTTGCCGCATGGATCTTTGGATTTGGCAATGCCGAGAATTTTGATGGCGAGCTCTTTTTTGGCTTTTCAGTCGATATGCTTGGGCATTTGGGCTTAAAGATCTTGTTGCCCGCGATCATGGTGGTGTGCCTCATGATCCTGCGCAAGGTGGCCGAGCCAAGCAAAAAGATCGAGGCACTCTTACTCGTCTTGATCAGCTGCCTTGGCGCGATGGTGACCTTGGTGAGCTACAACTGGATGTTGTTTTTCATAGGCCTTCAGTGTCTGTCATTGCCACTCTATGGTCTCATCGCGTTTGATCCAGATGATCACTGGTCGCTCTCATCGTCAGCGCGTTATTTGCTTTTGTCCTTCGTTGCGATGGCGATCATGCTCTTTGGTATTTTATTGCTGTACGCGGCCACTGGAACCATGGAGCTCGAAGCGCAAGGCGAAAAAATCCGTGAACTGATGGTAACCGATAGTGGCGTCATAAACATGGGGCTCATCCTCATTTTTGTTGGCATGGCGTTTAAAGTCAGCCTCTTTCCATTTCACGCATGGGCGCCTGAGGTCTATCGTGGTGCGCGCCTCTTCGTCATCAGCTATCTCGTCGTGATCGTGAAGAGTGCGGTCGTGCTCTTTCTGATGCGCAGCACGTTTCTCCTCATCGATGCCGGAAATTCGCCGCTCAATGGCATCATTGCGTTAATGGCCATTTTGTCGATGTGGGTTGGCAATGGTATGATGCTGCGCCAAAATAATTTCATCCGCTTGCTCGCCTTTCTGTCTATTGGGCACTTGGGTGTGCTCATGATACCGATTCTCGCGCACAGCAATTTGGCCATGGAAGCCGTGTTTCTCGACATCATCGCCTTTGGCATGGCAATGTTGCTGATTTTCTCTGCGCTCAAGGGTCTCAACAAAGATCGCATTCGCGGCATCTGCCTCGACGATCTCAAAGGCCTTTACTACCAGCAACCATGGGCTGCGATAACACTCGCTATTGCGATGATTTCACTTGCGGGCTTTCCGTTAACAGCAGGCTTCGTCGGCAAATTCGCTATTTTTCAAGCGGGTGTTGCTGCTGAACTTTGGCAAATCATTGGGCATTTTGTTGTGAGCAGCATTCTCGGTCTTGCCGTCATCGCCAAAATTGCCGCGTCAATTTGGCAGCGCCCACCAGAAACCGCAACGTCGCCAGCACCTGTGCATGCGCACCTTGTACCTGAGCTCTTATTTTGCGTCGCCATGGCCGTCGTCGTGATGGGCCTTTTTCCAGAGCCGTGGGTCGCGTGGGTGAAAGGTTATACGGCAGGAACGCTGCCGTTATAGCTCACGTGCTTGCGAGATTAAATGCTTTGGATTTTACCTTGAACCAGCTGCCTCTTTGATGCTTCGCTACTCTTGCACTTCAGACTTGAATCGGCGGAATGTTTCCTGCCAAGAAGTTGTTGACCAGCTGTTGCTAGACTGAATTATTTGTTGGCAGCCCAATGATTTTCGAAGTTTTACGGCATAAGCGACACTAATCTGGCTTAGATAGCCATCAGTCTGATTTGAGGAAACAATGGCGAGCACCCATGCTTTACTAAGAAAAATGTCGTTTTTAATTCTATTGATTTTTGGCCTCAATAGTTTTAGCGGAATTGAGGATGAACCGCGATACAAAAATCGTCCTTTATTGGGCAAGGGGAGCTTTGGCGCCGTATACGATTTTGAAGACTATGTCGTAAAGGTGTCTCGTTTTTCATTGACTTCAGATAAAGTACAATCAAGCCTACAAAACTTGAAAGAAGCAGCCTTACTGACGGCCTTCGATCATCCAAATATTGTAAAGCCAGAAAAAATTAATTTTTACACGGGCCTGTATGGAAGCTATTTGGAAATCTATCTACCAAAACTTTATAAGATTGATAAATCAGAAGTAGGTTACGCTTTAAATGATATTGTTTTAGCGCTTGACTATGTTCATAGTTTAGGCATTTCTCATCGTGATATTAAGCCGGCACATATTAGAACTAATGGACAACGCTATTTTCTTATTGATTGGGGTGGCGCTGATCTCTTCGCTGTAGATCCCACGCCATATTGTGGAACAACACGATGGTACCGATGCCCCCATTCGCTACTGTGCGATCAAAGTTTTCCCCTGGCGCTTGATATGTGGTCACTAGCAGTAAGCCTGGTGGAAGTATTAGGGCAAGAGCCGCTTTTTCCCGGTGATAATACTGGTGATACGTTGAGTTTGATGAGAAAAAAACCTAAATCTGAGTTTGACGAGGCAGCATTCAACAACAAGTTATTGAATACAGTTGTAGATACCGATTCGCTGGAGAATTTAGTTAAAAAAAATATTGCCAATACCCAGGTTTCAGAAAAGCAATTACTATTCAAGGCTATGCTTAAACCTGATCCTCAGGAGAGAATCAGTTCTTCAGAGAGCTTAATAAGTTTGGGATTGAAGCAGGTGGTTGGGGAGCCGCTGAGGGAAATCGACCATAGCAGGATCTTCGATCAGCAGCAGCAAATAGATGGCCATATGCGAAGAGTTTTTTTGCATTGGCTGATTACAGTTTGCAATAACGCAAATATCGGCGACAAAGTTTTCTTCGAAACCGTGCAAATTCTCGATCGCTTTATTGAAACGACCAAAATTGAAAAAGGAAATTTTCAGCTCGTTGGCTTAATAGCCCTCTTTTTAGCGGCTGCTTTTCATGATCAAGATATTTCAGTGAAGCATGCTATTAAGTTATCAAATTTTATTTACTCTATAAGAGAGTTTGAGTGTGCATTTTTTTATCTTATTAATAATGCGGGATTTGATATTATTTTAAATAGTGTTTTGAGGAACTATCAAAATATTATCTACAAAAAAAGATCATATGAAGAGCGAAAGTTGTTTATGGAAATTTTAAAGCTTATTGAGTCTAGTGATCTTTACATGGCGTTGCCGATCTCTACAAAGTGGGCAATGGCTGAAAGTTTAACTGATTCAAATCATATAATAGCGCACAAGGCATTTTTAAGTATTGCCAGAGAACTTCTAATGACGTTCAAATATGATGCCGAGTTATTTTTTAAAGACATGAAAATTGCTCGACCGATATTTGGTCGTGTTCAGAAAATGTTAGCATCATATGACGAGGCCAAATCCATACATATCAATAAATAAGCCAAGGACGAAGTCATGGCGATCGAGTTCAAAACTTAAGGGCGATAACGTGAAAATCTTCTTTGCCGACCACTTCGGACCTTATCAAAAATTGATTCC
>CAZRSD010000086.1:3823-7052 GCA_964602645.1 uncultured Myxococcales bacterium | reverse complement strand
GGCGACAAATCATGAAAGAGCTAACTACGAATCAAGTGATCATCGCAATCGGCGCTGGTGGTGTCGGTAAAACCACGGTGGCGAGCGCTTTGGGGCTCTATTTTGCAAAGCGTGGGCAAAAAACCTTAGTCATCACCGTTGATCCTGCACGACGTTTGCTCGATGCCATGGCCGTGAAAACAAAGACCGATGAGCCAAGTCGCGTCGTCCTTGATGGGCTGGTCGATAACGCTGTTTTTGGCGGCGAGCTTTCAGTTTTTATGCCTAACCTCAAAAAAGAGTGGGCAGATTTTTTGGCGTCGGCGATCAAAGAAGGCGAAGTCCGACGAGAGATTTCGACCAATCCGTTTTATCAATACATGGCTGAAGGTATGCCTGGTGCGTTTGAAATCATTTGCTCGCATGTGCTGTTTCGCTTGATAGCAACTGAGCGATACGACAAAATCATCCTCGACACGCCACCTTCATCGCACAGCATTTCATTCTTTGATGTGCCGCAAAACATCGCGCGCGTGCTCGAACAAGGTGTGTTTCGATCGCTCATGAATCGACGACATTCCATGTTGATGAAACTGACCAAAAAGCTCGCGTTTCTTTCTGGTGGCATTTTAGAAAATACCTTTGAGCGTCTCATCGGTAGTCATTTTTTGTCGGAGCTGATCGATTTCGCACTCACCATCGATGCGCTCTACGAACCCATGCTCACGCGCGTGAAAGCTATGGATGCTTTGCTTAAAAACCCGAGCACGAAATATGCGCTCATCGTGCGTCCAACTGCGGCAAGCATCAAAGACAGCATGTATCTAAAATCGGCGCTTACAAATCGCGGTATTCGCCTCAGCCAAATTGTGTTCAACCAAGTAATGCCTGAGCTTGATAGCGACGAGATTGTCAAGGAACTTGCCGCACTGCCGCACGATACCGCAGCGCTTCGACGCATTGAAGCGCTTGTGGCGCTGTATGAAAAAGAAGTGACGCTTGAGAAAGATCTGCTGAAGCAGGCGCAAAAACAATTCAAAAACATCGATCAACGGTTCCTTTACATGACCGAAGCAACCCTAAGTCGCTCGGCGTTGCTGAATCGTCTTGTCGCAGATTTAGACCTACGAGGAAATTCATGAGAGTGCTCGGTATTGATATTGGCTTAAAACGAACAGGGCTCGCGCTAAGCGACGAGACGGGTACGGCGGTGCGTCTCTTACCGAATTTGCACGCCAATAGTCGACAAGCGGCGTTAGAGAAGTTGCTATCGCTCATCAGTGAATTTGCCGTTGAAGTAGTGATCATTGGTAAACCCGATCCCAACACGACGGGCAGTATTGCTATCGCCAAACGTGCCGACGGGCTTAAGGAAGCGCTCGACGAGCAACTCGCGCAATGCGGCATGAAGGTTACAACCCATCTTTGCAATGAAGCGAATACTTCGAAGCGTGGCATGGAGAGCTTGGTGTCAGCCAATGTGCCGCAAAAGAAGCGTCTGCAATTACTTGATGCCGCATCTGCTGCCATTCTCGTCGAGGATTTTCTCCGAACGCTTGCTCCTAAAACGGATGCTCAATGAAGGCGAATCGCGTTGTTGGATTTTGGTTTTTGGGGCTTAGTGCCGGGTTTGTGGTGATGCTCTTTATCGTCGGCGTTCTGGGTTCGCGCTATTTTGCGGCCAAAGGCAATGTGCCGTTCGTTGTCTCCGAAACCATGGTGGAAATCCCTTTCGGCTCGTCGCTCAAGCGCGTGAGCGAGATACTTGCAGAAGCCCATGTGATCGAAACGCCCAAAGATTTTGTATGGTACGTGCGCCTTGGCCGCCGAGATGGCGCAAAAATGCAGGCGGGCTACTATTTATTCTCGGGCGATCTTTCGTTTAAGGCAGTTGCAGACCGCTTGTTGTTTGGCGCTGATCAATCATTTCGTGTGACGTTTAAAGAAGGCCAGACGTTGATTGATTTGGTAAAGACGCTCTCCGATCTAGGCCTTACTGATGAGGCGCAGTTTGAAGCGGCGATGGTCAGCGACGAGGTTGTGCACTTGATCAACCCTATCGTTTTGGGCAGGACAAAATTGCGCAACGACATGGGCGGCATCGAAGGCTACCTCTTCCCTGATACCTATTTTTTCAGCAAGAAAGACAATGCCGTGAGCATCATCAAAAAAATGCACGCGCGTCTGCTTACGAAATTGGATTTTGCCATTTGGGAACGAATCGATGAGCTGAAGACCAATCTCAACGATGTGTTGACGCTGGCATCGATCATTGAAAAGGAAACCGGCAACGGTCTCGAGCGGGCTATTATTTCATCGGTGTATCACAATCGCTTGCGCATCGGCATGAAACTGCAAGCTGATCCTACGGTCATTTACGGTATTAAAAATTACGACGGCAAAATTCGCAAAGTCGATCTGCTCACGCATCACGCCTACAATACGTATACGATGAAGGGCTTGCCACCAGGGCCGATATCATCGGTGGGGATCGATGCCATTCGCGCAGCATTGTGGCCCGACGATACGAAATATCTCTACTTTGTTTCGCGCAACGATGGCTCGCATATCTTTTGTGAGAATTTGCAGTGCCACAACAAGGCCGTGCGTGTGTGGCAAATCGATTATTTCAAGAAAGTGAGTGCCGAACGCGACAAGCGTTAGGTGATGACAATTTACGGCGTGCGACCCGGTGCGCCCTTTGCTACATAGCGCCATTAAACTCGGCAAGAGATGGTTTTATTCGGGCATTTCCATTGAAATTTCTTCGCCATTAAAACAAGAGAGCTGCTTATGAAGTTTGCTTTCTATCTCTTTTTGCTCATGAATGTCGCCTGCAAATTTCACGAAGGATCAGGCGCAAACCTTGCAGAAACTGCTGCATCCCACACGGTTTCAGAAAGCAAAGGGTTCGCGCGCACATTGTTTGAAAATGGTTTGGCGAAGTTCACTGCTCTCTTCAAAGTTTTTGACCCGCCGTCGCTATTTTGCCAGGCGGTGATCAAAGATAGCCCAACGCGCGAGGACTACATTCGCAACTGGCAACCGCATGACGAGGTCAACTTTTGTCCTGGCAGCTCGCACATTCTAGAGTCCTGTCAGAAGAAACATAACGATGCCTTTGAAGCGGGCCTCGCTTGTTACAAAAGCAGTATTCTCCCCATCGAAAATTAAATTTCTCGTCGACAAGCTTGCCTTTCTTCTCAAGGCTAGGGCTAAAATCGAGCAAATTACCCCTAATCATTGAGGA
>CAZRSD010000086.1:0-3813 GCA_964602645.1 uncultured Myxococcales bacterium | reverse complement strand
TAGTTGTTTTTGCGGTTTTCTCTGCTCATGCCGACGTGGAGATCTTTGGGCTTCATTGCGGAACGCGTGGCAATTGGTGGGGCACCATCATGAGTGACCACGTGATTCCCGACTATTTTCCACCAGAAAATCCATTATTGCGAACGCTGTTGTTCAACTCGTATCTCAGCATGAGCATGTGCGAAGAAGCTTTTGAGCCAGCTTATCTCGGTGAAGCATGCATGATGCACGATCAATGCTACGCGATGCTCGGCGCCACCAAAGATGGTTGTGACGGCAATCTCTTGCAGAGCTGGCAAGCAAGCTGTGATGAACATTACGCTGGCGTTAGTGGCTTTCTGTGTCGCATGGCGTGCAAAGGCGCCGTGACGCTCATGCACAGCGCCATGCGCTTTGAAAGCGGAAACTTTTGTCCAAGTTGCGAGGCATTTGAGAGATCACAGAAGAAAGCGCGCACGCGATCATGATGCCATGCTTTCATGCAGTATGCCGTCGCGCAACACAAAAATAGCGTCGGCATAACGCCGATTCAATTCGTGGTCATGAGAAATCATGATCGCAGGAATCTGCCATTTGGTTAAAAAGCGTTTGACGAGCTCCATGAGAATTTCTCCCGAGTGCTCATCGAGTGCTGCCGTAGGTTCATCGAGCAGCAAAAGCCCAGGTTTGATCATGGTCGCCAACGCAAACGCGAGCATTTGTCGCTGTCCACCTGAAAATTGCGCAAGCGGTTTATCGAGATCATCGACGTAGGTGAGACCCAATTCGTCAAAATGGGTGCGCGCGTGTACGCGCGCTGATTGGCTGCAAGCATCGCGAAAGCCCGCGCGACGGATTTTAAGCGCCATGAGTGCGGCATTCTCCAGGACACTGAACGCGGCGACCGTTATACTCGTTGGATCCTGGCGGCATTAATATCACGATCATCGATGGTCATCGTGCCACCGTCGCTAGTGATAACGCCACTTAGGATGTTAAACAACGTTGATTTGCCCGCGCCGTTTTTTCCTTCGATGACGGTGAGCTGGGCATTAGGAGCGGTGAATGTCACGTTGTGCAATACAGATTTTTTTGCGAAGCGCTTTTGTATGCTGACGACATTAAGCATGATGCGATCTCCTTTTCATGAGCGTGGCGAGCATGACCAACGCCACCATCAATGCGGCCTTGATCAGGTTGTTCCAAACCGGATCGATACCGAGTTCGAGTGTGGCCACGAACACGCTTTGATAGAGCAAGGCCGCCGCGATAATGGCGATACTCAAGCGCTTAGCGATGAGCTCTGCAAACATGAGGGTAGCAAGGCCCGTTATGAGCACGCCGATGTTGCCAGTGATGGAGAAGAAGCCCGACCATTGCACGAAGAGTGAGCCGGCAAGTGCAGTGATGGCATTGGCGATGATAAAGCCGAGCGAATAGTAGCCTGATGATGATTTCCCAAGATAGGCAAGCATCTGCGGATTATCGCCTACGGTTCGGAGCAATAAGCCGATTTCGGAGCGCAAGACTAGTTGAATGGCGATCAAGGCGCATGTGGCAATCAGGGCGAGGATAATTGCTTCGCCATACGTCGACGGTAGGGCGGAGAACATTGTGTGCTCCTCAAGCACGATCTTATTCGATGAGGCAAGTGCGAGCGCGAGCGAGAAGCACGCGGTGCTACTCACGAGCCCCGCCATCAAATGATTCATCTTAAGCCTGGTGTAAAGTACACCGGTGCATGCGCCAACAAGCGCACCAGCGAGGAGTGCAAGGGCAACAGCCAGGGGTGCGCTTGCGGTACGCTCAAGCAAGAGCGCGGTGATGGCGCCGCCCAAGCCGAAGCTTCCTTCCGTCGATAAATCGTCCTTTTTTATCACGCGTGACGTCATGTAGACAGCCATGGCGACGAGAGAAAAAATTAGGCCTTGATTGAGTATGCTCATCAAGCTAGCCATGCGTTGCTCCGTTTACGTGAATAACCTTGACGTCGCTTTCTTCGACTATCGTTACGCGTTTTTCTTCTAGCACAGTGTCGTTGACAAAGAGGTCGAGTCGCTGCGGATTGATGATGCCTACACGTTTTGGCGTGGTCTTTTGGGCGAGAATGGTCGTCATCACGTGCGCTGCGTCCTCGCCGCTCTTTTGGTAGTCGACACCAAAGGCGATGGTTGCGCCTTGATGAATAGGTGATTCATTGCTTGTGATCACGAGGCAGGGGAGCTCGCGCGTTGCCTTTATCACCGCAGGCATTGAGGCGACGAGTTGATTGTCGAGAGGAATTAGCAAGGCGTCGTTGTTCTTGCACGCGCTGGTTGCAGCCGTGATGATTTGCTGCGGTTCATGAATGCCCACCAACATCTTTGGTAGCGTATGCGCATCAAGGACATGTGCGAGTCTTGCCACCATGGATGCGGAGTTGGCTTCACTTGGCGAGTAGACGAGCCCAATGCGTTTGATGTTGGGCACAAGCTTAACGATAGTGTCGATTTGATAGTCGGGCGAGATGGCATCACTTAATCCACACAAATTATTGTCAGGCTTGCCGAGAACACTTGGGTCGGAAACGGCGGCGTAGACGATTGGGCGTGTTTTTTCGGCTTTCGCAATGGTTTGTGCGGCGAGGGTGCCGATAGCGAAGACGCCAACAACGTGTTTGTCAGAGGCTATCTTTTGCGCGATGAGATTAGCCTGCTGCAAATTACCTTCTGCATTGTAATGCGCGATCGTAAGGCCAAGCTTGGTGGCCGCCAATGTTTTGACGAAGTGGTCGCGGACACTTGCGAGCGCTGGGTGACTGATGGTCATGACAATGGCGATAGAGTTCTCGGCCGGCTTTTTAAGGCCAACCAACCAAACGCTAGCTCCGATGACGATGGCGACTACGGCGATGAGTAACTTCTTCATGGCGTTTCCCTAAGCCCCGAAAAGCTAGGGAAAAAAATCCCCAGCTTGTGCTGGGGCCTTTTTACACGTTATAAAAATGCCCCAGCTAGGTCTTAAAAAAACCATAAAAGCCAAAAGCAACCACGGAAGCGGACAGCGCTTCAACGATAACGACAGTGGTGTGCATGGCTTTAAGCATGAGACTTCCTTGTTTCAGCCACTATCAAGATGGGAGCACGACTTGTCAATATGGAGCATGCATCATTAATCACGAGGCTATTTTATCGGGGGCAGGCTGGCGCGAAGGAATGGTGAGCCTGTGTCCTGAGCAAAACCTTTCAAAGTGTTTTTTGGGTTTTTGCTCGTGTCGATTTGCTCTGTCGTTAGAAGCCTTGCACGAGAGAACGTTCCGGAAAAATCTTCTTCTTGGTACGTGTAGGAAAATTGCCCAGGTTGTTCACTTTCTCGTCTGAACGCGTAGGTGCTGGTGCCATAACGGGTGAAAAATTCCAATTTGGTGGTGGCGATCAAATTTTGCACATGGCTATCGTCATGGCCTCCGAGAGCAAAAAAGTTTTGGACCAAGATGATGCCCTGGCTTGGTCGCATCAGATCATAGATCTGCAAAAAACTACCTATCGGGTCAATCAAATGCACCAACGTATACGCAGCCACCGTCAAATCAACCTTGTCGGCGAGCATGTCGAGGTAACCAAGCTCTGCTAACTTTTCCGACAATATCTCGATGGGGAAGGCTGAGAGTTCGTATAGTGTACAAAGTCCCAGGTCATTTTGAACGACGTGAACGCCATGCTTAACCACAGTGTCCATTCCCGAATATTTTTCACACGTGAGACTGAAGATGGGGAAATGAACGTTCCTGTTCTAAAATTCTTTATTGAGAAATTCTATGCGAGCATTCGCCCAAGCATGATTGCAAGCGCCTAC
>CAZRSD010000085.1:0-7082 GCA_964602645.1 uncultured Myxococcales bacterium | reverse complement strand
GCGATTATGTGCAAAACTCATCTGAAACTTTGACATGGTCGCGGCTTTCGCTACCGCATGCTTGGCACGCAAAAATTTCTTGAGGCGGTCGACGATATCTTGGACGGTAAGCATATAGGCTCTGTCTTTCACCTCGATTTCGAGACGGTACAAGACGAGTGGTGCTTCGCGGTGCGGGTCATCTACTTGCGTTGTGTAATCTAGCGCAATTTCCGCAAAGGGCTTATCGCTCGTTGACAAGAGGATTTTTTCGCGCTCGGTGCGCAGTACGAAGAGCTCTTGAAAAATACTCTTCGGGTGACGCGCGCGCAGCGCTTTACCAAGGTCGCCCTTCGCTTTCATTAAATGCACAACGCTCGGACCGCCGATGCGCTGAGCGATTTGTGTGCGCGTGGGTGAACGCACAACACCGTGGTCGCGCGTGTCGGCGAGTGATTTCAGTGCCGCTTCATAGTACTTGCCATGTTTACGAATGCGCAGGGAAAAGCCTGCGTTGTAGAAGGTGAAATCGTCGACATCGAGGTAGGTGTCGCTTTGGGTGATGGGCTTTTTGAAGGCCTTTTGGTACGGCAGTGTTTGAACGAATTTGACCACGAGATCTCGAACTTGATCGAGATCGTCAAGATCAAATTGCCACTCGATTTCTTGATTAACCTTTTCTGCCATTGCTAGAAGCCTCAATGAATTTATGGCAGTTCGGCGCGTTTCGGGCAATCAAAAGTGCCTTTCTTGATCTCTAGTGCCCCTGCTAGCGGATTTGGCACTGATTTATGACGTGGCGAGTACTGGGCTCTTTTCATCGGCATCATCGCATTCTTCGAGAATCGTATCGAGAACAAATGCTTCGGCTTTTGGCTCGACTTTAGCAGCGCCGGGGTTCATGGCATTTTCGATGATCGAACCCAAGAACCGCGTTGCGCCTATCCAACCAAAAATCACGGCGAGCATGACGATCATGATATAAGGGGTTCCGGCGACGAGGCTGCCGCACGACAAGATCATGGTTTGCAAACACAAGCTTGCGCCACTCTTACCAAGGCGTGACATGACGCCGTCGATAACGGCCTTGCCTTTCATTTTGGCGAGGCGCGGCAGGGGAATGAAGGCCATTTCTTTGGTGGCGTCGAAGATGGAGTATTTCGTGCCTTTGCTCAAACAGTTTTGTAGGGCGCCAAAAAATACGGCGAGGGCAAGCGGGGTTGTGCCAAGCAAGCTCGTGATGCCGTAGAAATCGCTGTTAAACACGATGAGGACGAAGAAGAGAACGCTTGTTAGGAGTAGGACTATCGGCGTTAAGAACGCGGTTTTGGTCCAGCCAAACTTGGCGATGAGCGACGCTACAAAAATACCAAGGACGGTACTGACAATGCCTATCCACGTCGTGAGCGTGTTCATGTAAAAGTTAAAATCCGCGGGGCTTGGATAGGCGAGCCGTAGCTGCTCTTTCCAAATCACTTCAACCGTGTTGATGACGAAAAAATAGGCGATAACGATGATCGCCAAATACCGCAAATGTCGCGACTGCTTCACTTCAACGAAGCTTTCACGCAGCGAGAATTTTGGGCGCGGCTCATCTTTGTCTTGTGCGTCAGCATGGTGATGAACCTTGCGCTTATCCATGTGGCGATAGAGCAGCATCGACAAAACGCCACTTGCCACAATCACAACAATCATGCATTGCAGGCTAAGTTGCCAGTTGTCCTTAAACATGCCCGAGACGAAAAGATTGGCGCAGAGTCCTGCAAAAATCGCGGCAACGTTCGAGGCCACGCTGAGTACCGCATAGAATCGTGGCGCTTCTTTAAGATTGGTGATTTCGTTGATGAGTCCCCACGTGAGGATCGACAACACAATATTGCTCCACAGCTCGGCGATAATATAGAAGAGTGTGAAGCTCCAATATTCGATCATGGCAATAAAGCCTGATAGGCCGAAGGGCAAAACGCCGCGAAGAAAGCCGGCAAAGCTCGTCAAATGAAAGGCTTCGCTGCACGGGTAAAGAATAAAGCCGAAGACCAAAAAAAAGGCCAAAAAGGCCGAGATGATAACGTAAAAGACGGTCTGCCGAGAAAAACGGCTTGAAATCTTCGCGTACAAAAACGTGAAGAGGATCGCCATAGGCAGAAGCGTCCACACCTTGATGAATGGAATCACCGCTGCCGACGATGCGGTCACCACCACGGTATCTTTCATGCAGCGCAACATGCTGTAATCGAAACAAATCAGGAAGAGCAAGCTTGCTAGAGGAAGAATTCGTTTCACTTCGTGGGGAAAAATAGGCCAAACTGTACTTTTTAAAAACTGAATACCAAAAGAATTCTGGTTCGTCATTTAATAGCCTGTTTTTAAATTTATATATTGGTCACTATTCATTTACGTGAATCACCAAGATTGAAAAGGGGTGTTTTGAAAAAAGTTGTGCTCTCGAGGAAATGTTCTTCTGTGAGCGTTTTGACGCCTGAGAAACAAGCATTTTTCCTGGCAACCACAGCGCCATTATTGAGGGAAATCTACCTGCACAATGTTATATCCAAGCCTTATGCGGGGCAGGAAAGCGACCGCTCGGCAGCGCAAATATCGATAAATACAAATAATAGCCAAAGGAAATGCAATGAAAATATCTTTTCACAATTCTCTGCATTCTATCGATGGGGTTGTGCTTACTCTTTAGGTTTGAGGTCATGATCGAGGGCGATGCGTTCGTCGAAGACAAAGCATTCTCCCTGCCACAAACTCTCTTCGGCGGGCGTGTCTTCTAGATATTTCAGCACACCACCCTTGAGGTGAAAGACCTCTTCAAAACCCATGGTCTTCATAAGGGCGCTTGCCTTTTCGCAGCGAATACCGCCGGTGCAGCTCATGGCGATCTTTTTATGCCTGTCGGGTGACAAATTCGCGCGCACAAATTCGGGAAAATCACTGAATGCATGGGTTTTCGGATTAAGTGCGTTCTTAAAGGTGCCCATGCCCACTTCAAAATCATTGCGAACATCGATGACGGTAACCGCAGGATCATTCAGTAAACGATTCCATTCCTGCGCATCGACATAGGTGCCGGCCTGCGTGGTTGGATCGACGCCCGCAACCTTAAGCGTGACGATTTCCTTTTTGACGCTCACCTTAAGTCGCTTAAAGGGGCGTGCAACCGTGAACGATTCCTTGTATTCTATGCCGTCGCTGAAGCGTTCATCGCGCGCAAAATAGTTTTTCAGAGTGTCGATGGCCTCGCGCGTGCCAGCTACTGTCCCGTTTATGCCTTCTTCAGCGAGAATGATGGTGCCCTTGATGCCCTGCGCGTGCATGAGGTCGAAGAGCTGCTCGCGCACAAGGCGCGTGTCGGTGATGCGAACAAATTTATAGAGGGCGGCAACAACTATCATGGAAAGGCTCACTATGAAAAGTCAAAACTCCACTTTAATCGAGTGGACGCAGTTTTTAAAGCCCCCTTAGCTCATGTCACCTAGCCCCCCGCTTATCACCGCTAGGCGTCGAGGATATCATGCCAAACCACGGTGTTGGCCATTGCGGAAACGAAGGCGTGCGCACAAAATGCTCGCGACCCTCTTTTGTCGAAGAGCAAATGCTTTGGAGTATTGATGATATCTCGCTACCAATCCGCCGCCATGAAGACATTGTGGTCTGACGAACATAAGTTTGCGACGTGGTTTCTCGTGGAACGGGTCTATCTTGCGGCGTATATGCGGCACAAGGGTATGCACGACGAGCCGCTGCTTGTGCGCCTTAAACAGGCTGAGGCGCGCATCGATTGGCAACGATTCAGTACGCGCGTCGCGCATTATGATGAAGAAGTTAAGCACGACGTGATCGCGTTTTTGCATGCGCTTGAAGACGAATTGCATGACGATTCACGCCTCATCCATAGTGGCCTCACGTCGTCAGATATTGTCGATACTGCGTTTGCCTATCTCCTGCGCTCTGCTAACGACAATATTCTTTTGGTCTTGCAACGAACCATTGAGGCAATGTGGCTTAAAGCCAAAGCCTTTCGTGGTGTGCTATGCTTGGGCCGCACCCACGGGCAAGCCGCTGAGCCGACAACCTTTGGCCTAAAACTCCTCGGACATGCCGTCGAACTAAAGCGCAACTATGATCGGCTTAAGCGCGTCGCTACGGAACTTGCCGTTGGCAAACTATCAGGCGCGGTTGGCGTATATGCGCATACGACGCCAGCCATTGAAGCAGAAACCCTGGGTGAGCTCGGCCTTGTGCCTGAAACGGTGGCTACGCAAGTGGTCGCGCGCGATCGGCACGCGCACTATTTCGCGACGCTTGCCACACTTGCCGGCAGTATCGAGCGCTTTGCTCTTGAAATCCGTTTGCTGATGCACGGGCAGGTCAAAGAAGCATTTGAGCCGTTTGCTGCTAAGCAAAAGGGTTCGTCGGCGATGCCGCACAAAAAAAACCCCATCCTCAGTGAGAATCTTACCGGTCTCATGCGCATGATCCGCAGCTACGCGCTTGCGGCGCTCGAGAATCAAGGATTGTGGCATGAGCGAGATATTTCCCATAGCTCGGTAGAACGGATCATCGCGCCCGACGCGACGAGTTTGATGGAGTTCGCGCTGCTGCGGCTCCATAGCCTCGTAACAAACATGGTGGTTGATACCGATCGCCTACAGCTTAATCTCGACGACGCGGGTTCAGTGCTCAAATCGCAGGCTTTAATGATAGCCTTGGTGGATGCAGAACTGCCGCGTCAGCGCGCATACGAAATGGTGCAGGCAGCGGCGCTTTCTCGCTCGGGCAGTTTTCGCGATCGCGTGCGCGTTGTCGGCATCGAAGATATCCTCGGCGCAGCAGCGTGTGATGCGATCGTCGCAAGCGGCGATAAGGTAATCCATGAAGATGCGATCTTTGCGCGCGCAGAAGAGCTCTTGCGAGAACTGAGCCCTCTGTGATGTTTTTAAACCTGTGCCGCGACGAGGTCGGCGACTTTCGCGAGCACCGTCTTTAGATTGTTTGCGTTGCTGCCGCCTGCTTGTGCAAAATCTGGACGGCCACCGCCTTTGCCGCCGATCAACGGCGCAAGTTCGGCAACCATTTTGCCCGCATGTAATTTACCGGCGAGATCCTTGGTGAGCGCTATCAAGATGGTGCATTTGTCGCCCTGCGCAAGTCCAAGCGCCACAACACCGGTCTGCAGGCGATCACGCACAAGATCGGCATAGAGCCGGAGATTATCCGCGTCGCTAATGAAAGGCACTTCTTGGCTCACGATCTTTAACGTGCCGTGGACGTGAGCAGCTTCGGCTGCCGCATCAGCATGATCCTTGAGTGATGCGGTGCTTTGCGATTTAAGCGCCCGCTCAGCCTCTTTCACACTTGCCATCATGGTGTCGATGCGTGCTGAAAGCTCGTCGCTTTTCACGCCAAGTTTCATACTCAAATCTTTGATCAACCGATCAGCTGCGCGACCATGCACAACCGCGCCTTCACCGGTTATGGCCTCGAGACGCCTAATGCCTTGCGCAAGCGGCCCTTCGCTCACGATGCGGAATGAACCGATATCGCCGGTGCGATGACAATGCGTACCGCCACACAATTCGATCGAGTGGGTACCCATGTCCAACACGCGCACGCTCGATTCGTATTTCTCGCCGAAGAGTGCAAGCGCCCCGTAGGCCTTCGCTTCGTCTATGCTCATGACGTGAACTTTGGCTGCCTCATTGGCTAAGACCCATTGATTAACGAGGTCTTCGACCTTCGCCAAATCATGCGGCGTTAACGCTTCGAAATGGGCAAAGTCAAAACGCAAACGATCGGGCGCAACGAGCGAGCCTTTTTGCACGACGTGACTGCCAAGCACGGTGCGCAATGCGCTGTGCAAGAGGTGCGTTGCCGAATGATTACGGCGAATGGCATTACGACGTGCCCAGTTGATAGTTGCGGTGAGTTTATCGTTAACTTTGATGCTGCCTGACTGCACCGTCACGAAATGCAAATGCAAGCCTGCGGCCTTCTTTGTGTCGGTAACGTTCGCGTTGAAATTTCCGGCTGCAAGCACGCCGGTATCACCAATCTGACCGCCCGACTCGCCGTAAAATGGCGTGTGGTCGAGAATGATGATGCCATGTTCACCAGCATTCAAACCTTCGGCTTCGCGGCCATCTTTGAGCACGGCGAGGAGCTTGCAGTTGGTGCTTTCTTTGATGTCGGTAAATTCGGTTTTAGGCAAGCACTCCGCAAGGCGCAAGTAGAGGTCATCAACGCCCTTGAGCCCTAATCCCGACGACGATCGCGCTTCATGCTCTTTTTGCGCCTCGCTAAACGTGGCCCAGTCGATCAAGAGCCCGCGCTCTTTCGCGAGATCTTCGGTTAAGTCCGCAGGGAAGCCAAAGGTCTCGTAGAGACGAAACACGACGTCACCACCCAACGCATCGCCCTTCTTCAAGTCTTTGGTTTGTGCGGCGAAGAGAAGGAGGCCGCGATCGAGGGTTTTACGAAAGGCCTCTTCTTCTTGGCGCACGACTTTTTCAAGCAATGCTCTTGCCTCGAGAAGTTCTGGATAGGCCTCACCCATGACGCGCACAACCTCGGCACAAACGTGATGAAAAAAGACATCAGTGAGGCCAAGCTGCGCACCGTGGCGAATGGCGCGGCGCATGAACCGACGCAACACGTAGCCGCGGCCTTCGTTGGACGGAAACAGACCGTCCGCGATCAAAAATGCTGAAGCGCGCGCATGGTCGGCAATCACGCGCATGGCGACGTCATCGGCGCTGTTGCTGCCAGTATACGTCTTTTTGCTGAGCTCTTCGGCTTTGTTCACGAAGGGGCGGAGCAAATCGGTGTCGTAGTTGCTTGGTACCTGATTGATGACCGCAGCAAGACGCTCAAGGCCCATGCCCGTATCCACGCATGGCGCGGGGAGAGGCGTTAGGCTTCCATCGGCAAACATCTCGTATTGCATGAAAACAAGGTTCCAAATCTCAATATTGCGATCGTCGGGATTGTCGCCACCAAAGCCAATTTCGATATCGCCGCGATCGTAGTGAATCTCGGAACAGGGACCGCAAGGGCCGGTTTCGCCCATCTGCCAAAAATTATCAGCGCGGCCAAGT
>CAZRSD010000084.1:6404-7129 GCA_964602645.1 uncultured Myxococcales bacterium | reverse complement strand
AAGAGGTTGAATGAAGAACATTGTATTTATTAATGTCAATTGCTCGTAAATCTCGTCGTGTGCTAGGCCAAGGCGAAAAAGCCTCTTGCCTTCGCGCGCCAAAAGATCTTTTTCTCTCTCAACGATTGAGCAATCGCAAAAGAAGTCATCTTTCACTTGACCGTGGATTTTACCGACGACGAAAGCCAATAACCAACGCATGGGATCATAAGCCAATGCGCCTTTACCGCGCGGAGCAAGATTTATTTGCATATCTCTCACCAAAGTGCCTCTTGGGCAAATCACGAGGAGGAATTTGAAGCCACTTCTACGGCATTGCCAAATTGATGAGAAAAAAGGTAATGTTATAGTTAGTGCTCGACACTAATTACCTGCCACACACAAAATCGTTGACGCGACAGTGTGGTGGGTTTTTTTTCTGATGTTCGGTTTAGCCGAAGTCAGGCTCATCCAAGTGGATCATAATTTGTCCTCGTTGTTTGATTTGTTGAGGCTAGCTTAACTTCTTACTTGAGTGCAATAGTTTTTGTATTGTATCACAGAATTTTGTAATACGCTCCAAAGGCGATGACCGGAGCGAGGTTTGCCGAGGGAGGAAGGAATGCCAAAGCAAGACGACCTTCACATTTTCTTGGGCCGATTGCTTGCGGAAGCACGACTTAAGAAAGGCTTCAAGACGATCAAAGAAATCTATCAGACGCATGCGCCAACCATTGACTATCAAA
>CAZRSD010000084.1:0-6394 GCA_964602645.1 uncultured Myxococcales bacterium | reverse complement strand
CATGGAGTTGTGCGGAATCTGGGCGCCGCATTCCTCATCCAAACAGTCTGCTGGAAATGGCCAAGATCTTAGACATAGACAAAGAAGATTTGCTCGTGGCATATGCAAAGGACAAGTTTCGCGACGAGGAAAGCCATAACATTCTCGATGCGTTTCCAATTAGCAAATTAGTCGATTTAGATACTCTGCTTGCAGCCACTGACCACGCGAATCGCCATGATTTCATTTTTACGAGCAACCAGATCGACGCTATGCGCAAGGATATTCGACTACGCCTCTTTTTGCTCTACACCTATGACAGTGAATTCAAAACGACCTTCAATCGCCTATCGGCATTTTTCAATTGTGAGCGAAGCGAAGTCGAAGAAGTTACCGAAAGACTTGCTGCGCTCGACCTTGTGGAGATTGTTGGCGACGAGGTTAAACGTATTCACAAGCATACAACATTGCCGTCCACGTCTGAGACCTTCGACGTGAGACGCCAATCGCTATTTAAGACGCTAGAGCAGAACGTCAAACCTAATAGTTATATAGCTAACTGTCACGTTGTTCTGACCGAACATTCTTTTAGGAAGATGATGGATTTGATCTACTTCACCGTAGCCAACTGCATAAAATTGGAAAAAGATGACAGACCAGGTCAAAAATCGCGTTTCCAAATTGCGCTTGTCGCCAACAGAGTCGATGACCGAAGTGGTGGAAATGGCAGCGCCCAATGAACCATCACTTCGTAATGGCAATATTCTTTTAGGGTCACAATTTATTTCTGACTTTGGTGATCAGATAACCGCCGCTATTTTGGCTCTAAGCATTCTCGATATTACGCAATCGACGAGCAGAGTGGGGCTCGTCTATTTTGTAAGCACGGTCGGATTTCTGCTCTTTACCTTCTTTGGCGGCTATCTCGGCGACATCATCAGCAAGAAGAAAATTCTCATTTACTCGGACCTGGGTCGCGGCATTGTGGTTTTGTTGATGATCGTGGCACTGCATATGAAGTCGATCGCACTAATTTATGTCACGTCGTTCTTGCTCTCAATGCTCAGCGCGCTGCATCGACCGGTGAAGTTCGGACTTTGGGCTGAAAGCCTCCCCCGCCATCATCATGAACGCTATAATTGCTTTTCTGAATTATCTACGCACGCAAGCATCATATTGGGCCCGCTCATTGCATCATTTTTGTTGACGCACGAACGAGTTGATATGGGCGTTTGCGTAAACGCAGCTACCTTTGTCGCCTGCGCATTAATGATTTCACTCCTTTTCAAGGGCCATAATACCGTCGTTGCGGGACACAAAAATTACCGGGACCATTTTGTGGGTTTCAAACTAATTAGGGGCGACCGTGAACTGGGCAAATACGTAGTCTACGACGCTATGCAGATGTTGGCTTATGGCGCATTCAACGCAACATTTCTCGTGCTCGCCCAAAGAGATTTTGGGTGGAGTAAAGCGCAATATTCCGTTCACTTGACCATAGCTGCCGGTTTTGCGGTTTTGGGTGCCGCGCTCGGTGCGTGGCGATACATTGCCAACCTTAATGCAACGAGAAAATTGATCGGCTGCACTATCATTTCAGCCCTATCGCTCGCCATGGTTCTTTACACAAAAACGTTTCCCCTCAGTTCCTTACTCTTCGGTATCTGCGAGGCGGCAGCCATCATCGCGATGGTAGTCACCAAAACCAAAGTGCAGATACAGGCACACCGTGTGCATGATCAATTTATCTCGTCCATCCTTGCGGCGCGATTGATTCTGATCAAAGCAGCAACTCTATTTGGCGCGGGAGCTTGTCTTTTGATTGATAGATTTATTCAGCTTGAGGCGACACTGTGGATATTTTTAGCACCTGTCGCATTAGGATTTTTGCCATTCATCCCGATATCAAAAAAGCCGAACAACCAGTTTAACGGCGCCATGATTAATCTAAAAGACCTACTTCAAATCGAGCCCAAGAAGTAGCGATAGCGCTGACGCTGATACGTGTCCAGCCATGGTAAGCGTTGGTTCGCTGGTTCGCTACAATTTGATAAATAGCCCAGTTGCCACCTACGAAATTCTCGTCATGACGAAAAATTGCACTTGGCTGCTCTGTAGGTAGCAACGTTAAATAACCTAATCGCTATCAATAATCGCGGAGGAAAACCTTAGTGAAACGAGTCTTCTTATCACATGTTCAAGATGATATTGATTCTTTTCAAGAGCTTTCGATCGCCTCGTTTCATGCGTTTCATCAATTCGATTTCCGGCACAGCCACGTTCTAAAAAGCGGAGCAACCAGTAAGGTGGATCGCTGATAAAAAAATCGTCAAAACCTCTTAACCACGGATATCCCGATTTATGAAAACTCGTCGGGGCGATGATAAAGTCACTATCTCCTCGAACATTGAGACCTGGCAGAAGGTTTGTTCGGCTACGAATCTCTATCTCAGTCATATTGAAAAAGAGATGATAGTGACTGTCGCCAGTATATGATGCGAGCGTACTCGGCAACGTTCCAAAGCTCCTCTCCAGCTCTTGCATTGATTCTTTGCCCCCATGACAAAAGTCGATATCCAATACAAAAAATCCCGACGAGGAGCCGGTTGCTAGGCCAATAGGCGCATTAGGCCATGTACCCCACCAACTGCGAATTTCGCCTGAATCACAAGAGCAGCTTTTAAGCCAACCCTTCATGTGCGGATGCGTTGTTGCACTCGAACAATCTGCGGTACCGCATGAACAAGTTGCACCTCGCATAGTGTGCAGAGGAAAAACCTTCCAACCCCGCGCTGCATATTCGAGCGCTCTATCAACTAATCTCTCTTCCATGCCCTCTTCCATGTCGAGGCCTCAAGCCCGCCTCGTGGGTTAAATTTCACCCAAGCCGCTCTTCGTGAGCCGCAAAAGTCGTTGCTAAATTGGTGAAAATGAAGATATGGTAGAGAGAGTGAGTAACACTATCTACCCGCCACACAACAAAATCGTTACCAGCGACGTGTGGTGGGTTCCTTCTTTCACCGCAGTCTTAACTGCGTTCAGGACAAAGAAACATATTTTCCTCCGTGTCTCGTCGAAAAACTTTCCCTGATCGCTAAAGTTCACCGTAGCGCAAAGTAGGATTTTTTTGCAAATAGAATTTTGTTAAGAAATTGCCAGAGTATGATAATTGTCATGACCATTCATATGAACGAGTTTTAACCGCTCGATGGATATACGAGGCCACTATGATGGAAGAGCAAGACAAGATGCACATACATCTCTCAGCGCTGATTTCTAGCACGCGCATCAAACTGGGCTTTTCGACATTACGAGAGTTCTTTCGCGAAAGACAGCCTCAAGTAGATTATCAAGCATGGCTTCACGTCGAATCAGGACGCAGGATCCCGGCTCCTGGAACTTTGGTGATCATGGGCGACGCGCTTGGCATTCCGCGCGAAGAACTCATCATTGCCTACTGCAAAGACAAATTTGCCGACGTAATAAGCAACCAAGTTTTGGATGCACTTCAGACTAAAGGCTTTTTCGATGTGGCGATTCTTATGCAGGCTAAGGAACACGATCGATCAGACGATTATGTTTTTACCGCCGAGCAAATAAAGGCGATGCAGGAAGATATTCGAATCAGGCTTTACTTGATCTATACCTATGACAGCGAGAGAAAAACAACGATATCGCGCCTGGCGAGTTTTTTTGGCGAGGAACAGCGCGAAATAAAAAAAGTAATTGATAAGCTTGAAAACCTCGGCCTGGTCGAAACAGTTGGGGAACAGGTTAAGAAAAATCACTTTCATACGACGATCCCCCTCACTGCCGATATATCTGACTTAAGGAAGCAGTTTCTTTTAAAGAGTCTCGACATCTCTCTCAATGCTGAGAGCTACATCGCTAACTATCACGTCACGCTCGCTGAAAAGTCCTACAAAAAAATTCTGGCAATGTTTGATTTCATCGAGGCCAATCTAACCAAATTCGAAAAGGAAGATTTGAACGACACCTCGAGCATTCGCTACCAAATTGCGATGGCGGGTACAAAGCTTCGCGGAGTAGGTAGTGAACCAGAAAATTCGCAGTCGGTTTCTTAACAAAGCGAATTCGCTTCTCGGCCTTCAATTCCTATCTGACTTCGGTGATCAAATCACCACAGCGCTTCTAGCAGCATATTTGCTCGATATCACTCAATCCGCTACTCAGGTTGGTCTGGTCTATTTTATTACGACCCTGGGCTACATTGTTTTTACCTTGATCGGTGGTTTCATTGGTGACCTTTTCAGCAAACGCAACATCCTCATCTATTCTGATCTCGGAAGGGGTTTTGTTGTTTTGCTCATGATTATCGCCATCAGCGAGAAGTCTATATTTTTGATTTACTGCACATCCTTTCTCCTCGCCATCCTTGGCTCGCTTCATCGACCGGTTAAGACTAGCATTTGGACTGAATGCATTCCCGAACAGCGCCTCGAGAAATATAACAGCCTTTCCGAATTTTCGATCCAAGCAAGCACCATAGTTGGCCCATTGATCGCATCGTTCTTGATTGTGAAAGAGTGGACAAGCATGGGCTTCGCGATCGATGCGATAACCTTTTTCGCATGCGCTATTGCTTTTGCGAGTATCGTTGCCCGCAGCCATAAGCCACAACATGAAATGCCACCAACGTCACCGAGAAGAGATTTTTTGCAGGGATTTAAAGCCATTTTCTCTGAACCCGAGATGCTGAAATACGTTTCTTACGACGCTATTCAGATGCTTGGATTTGGCGCCTTCAACGCTATGTTCTTAGTGCTTGCGCAACGAGATTACGGTTGGACAAAAGCCGAATACTCGTATCATCTATCGATCCTGGCAATTTTATTGCCAAACTGAACATCTGCGCCGTAGCGTGCGCCATCGCCCTCGCATGCGTTCTCTACCTGAGAGCATTTCCATTAGCTTCAATTCTCTTCGGCATTTGTGATGGCTTAACGGTGTTTACCGTGGCCGTTACCAGAACACGTGTTCAGCTCGTCGCTAAAAGTAAATTTCCAGAGCGCCTCACATCAATCATTGCCGCGCGTTTCATCCTAATTAAAATCTCAACACTATTAGGCACTGGCATCTGTCTGCTCATCGATGATTTTATAGGTCTTCAGGCCACGCTAACGCTTTTGGTAATTCCCGTTGTTTTAAGCATGGTGACGTTGATGCCAGCATTTACGTTTTTGGCTTGTGGAGAAGGCGAAAAGCGCAAGGCCACTAATGCGGATCATTTAAAGCCTTCCACTCGTGTTGCAGGCAAAATCTAAGCACTACAGCAAATTCGCCGCCGCTTCTGCCAGCACTGAGCGCTCGCCCTTCTTCAAGCGAATATGGCCGAAGAGGCCTTGGTTCTTGAAGCGGTTCACGACGTGCACCAGGCCATTGTTGGTGGAGTCCACGTAGGGATGGTCGATTTGGTAGGGATCGCCGGTGAGGACAATTTTGGTGCCTTCGCCTGCGCGCGAGACGATGGTCTTAACTTCGTGGGGCGTTAGGTTTTGCGCTTCGTCAACGATGAGGAACTGTGATGCGATCGAGCGGCCGCGAATGTAGGTCAGGGGTTCGATTTGCAGCAGGTCTAAGTCGATTAGCTCTTGATAGCTGCGTTTGTTGTGTTGGCGCGAAAAATGGGAGCGGCTCATGAGGAATTCGACGTTATCGAAGATGGGCTGCATCCACGGATTGAGCTTTTCTTCGACGGTGCCCGGCAGATAGCCTAGATCGCGTCCTAGGGGGAAGATAGGGCGGCTGACGAGGAGGCGTTGGTATTTGCGCTCATCGGCCACCAGGTGAAGCCCAGCAGCGATCGCGAGCAACGTCTTGCCGGTGCCGGCTTTGCCCACCAACGTTACGAGCTGGATGCTGTCATCAAGCAAGAGGTCGAGCGCGAAGACTTGCTCTTTGTTACGCGCCGAAATGCCCCACACATCTTGGTTAGGCTTGATGATGCCCTCAAGCTTCTCGCTCGTGGGACTCAAGCGCGAGAGTGCCGAATGCGACGTGTTGCTGCTGTCGCGCAAGATCACGAATTGGTTGTTGAGCAGCTTGACGTCTTCAAGGCGCACGTTGCCGGTTTTGTAGAGTTGGTCGATGTATTCGCGGTCGACTTCTACTTCGGCATAACCGGTGTAAAGCTCGTCGATACTGGTTGGTTCGGGCTCAAAATTCTCCGAACAAATGCCAATCGCATCAGAACGAATGCGCAGATTGGTGTCCTGCGTTATCAGTACCACTTCTTGCTTGTTGCGCAGGCGCTCTTGTGCATCGAACGCGACGGCGAGGATGCGGCTGTCTTGCCCGCGGTCAGAGGTGATTTCTGGCGGAAGCTGACGGCCCGACGTGACAACGCGCAAGGTGCCGCCTGATTCGAGCGGCACGCCTTCAGCGAGCGACCCTG
>CAZRSD010000083.1:0-7164 GCA_964602645.1 uncultured Myxococcales bacterium | reverse complement strand
TTCTTAGTGAGCGGTTTTATGTCGTGACGTTTCGCGAGCGTCTTTAAAAGTTGGGCAAAGAGCATGGATGTCTCAGGCGTAATGCTGATTTCCTCGTCGAAATCAGCGCCCACCTTAAAGAGCTCGAGAAAATCTGGATCGAGTTCGCACAAAAGATAATAAATTTTCCGACTGCCAAATAGCACCACTTTAAGATCGAGGGGCACTGGTTCAGGCTCAAGCGTCGTCGTGGTCATGTAGCCAAGCACTTGAGCCGCGTTTTCAACGCGTATCTCTTTTGCGCGCAATGTTCGCTTGAGGCCTTCCCAGGCAAAGGGTTGCGATAGAAGCTTCAATGCATCAAGCAGTAAATAACCGCCATTAGCGCGCTGCAAGGCGCCTGCGCGAATGAGAGTGAAGTCGGTGGTCAAGGCACCAAACAGCGACGTGTAGTCAATACGCCCGACGAGATTAGCGAAGGTTGGCATGTCCTCATGAATGATGGGCCGCCCTTTAAGCTCGCTATTATCGACGAGGACATTGACCTGGTAGCGATTAAATAATCCAGCTTCCATGCCGCCCATAAAGCCATTTGGGTTCTCTTTTGGTCGACGAAAGTCAGTAGGGTTTTCCAGGATGGCGGCTTCAACCTGATCAAGATAAGCGACGATAACTGTATTGTCGACGTATTTCGCACGCACGTCGTTGAAGGCTGTGCCTACTTGTAGGAGCGTAAATTTTTTGACGGCCTCTTTGATTTGTTCGCGCTGCTCCTTTTGCCACTGCGGTATCTGTTCGAAAAACGCGCGGAGCTTTTCGTGCAACGTCTTCATGAGCGCTTCTTTTTTAGCGCGCTCCTTCGCTGGTAACGCTTCAAACGCTTCTTCGCTTAATACCTGGCTGTCTTTGATTGCTGCAAGCATGAAGCTATCTGGTGCACGCAAGATGGCGATGCCATCTTTTTCGGCCTCTCGTTCGAGTTCGCCAAAAGCCGATTCCTGCCTCTTGCGCGCTGCTTCCTGAATTTCCTTGATACGCACGCTATAGGCTTCGCTTTCAAAGATTGCTGGTATGGCGACGCGTAAGATTTCAATGAGCTGGCGCATGTCTTCGGCAAGCCGCTTGCCGAGGCCCGGCTTAAGCAACAAGACGGATGGATTGCGCGGGTTTTTAAAATTGTAAACAAAGCAAATATCAGCGGGCGCTTTGTGCTTCTTTGCTTCTTTCTCGAGCAGCGCCAAGACGATAGAACGTTTGCCGACGCCAACGGGCCCCAAGGCAAAAATATTGTAGCCATCGCGCTTGATATCGATGCCAAATCCCGTGGCAGTGAGCGCCCGTTCTTGACCGACGAAACCGTCGAGATCGGCAAGGTCATCGGTGGTGCTGAAGGCAAAGTCGTCGGGATTACAACACAGGCGCAAAAGCTTGGGATTAATTGGCTTAGGTTCGATTTTCGTCATGGGCGATCCTGCATCGAGTGCGGTTTCGTAGATATGGTACCGGACATCAGGAGCTCGTGCGCGATTTCTCAAAAAGACATCGTGCTTATGCGTGCAAATTTGCATGAGCTTGGCACAAGCTCACCACCGAAAGAGCGATGAGCTAATAGTATCGCGATTTGTCGTGAGCGCTTCAGGATCCGTGTCTACGGCACCGACTGGTTGATAGTGTCAGTCCGAAGTCTTCGCCACCGCCCGATGAGTTTTTCCATAGAGAGATAGACAACCGGCACGACCACCAAGGTTAACAATGTCGACACGATAACACCGCCAATCACGGCAATGGCCATCGGCGCGCGGAATGCAGCGCCTTCACCGCCTTTGATCGCCGTCGGCAACATGCCGAGCACCATCGCGGCCGACGTCATCAAGATGGGGCGAAGACGAGTAGGCCCTGCGCTGAGCAGTGCCTGTTTTACATCCATGCCGCTTGCGCGAAAATTATTGGCGCTATCAACAAGCAAGATAGCGTTCTTGGTGACCAAGCCCATGAGAAGCACGATGCCGATCATCGACGGCAAGCCGATCGAATAGCCGGTAATAAAGAGCATGAGCAAGGCGCCAACTATCGCCAAGGGTAACGTCGCCATGATAGTAAACGGATGCATGAAGGACTCAAACTGCGACGCAAGCACGAAGTAGATGAAGATAATGGCAACGATAAGCGCAAGGCCCATGTTGCTGAAGGTTTCTTTCATGCGCTGCGTCTGTCCGCCCATTTCGAAGGTATAGCCGGGCGGTACGTCGATCTTTTTAAGCTCTCGCTCAATATCAGCGGATACTTCGCCAAGCGATCGCGTCAAGACATTCGCGGTAATGGTTATTTGGCGCTGGCGATCGCGACGCTCGATGGTGGCAGGCCCGGTCTGATCGACGAGGTGTGCGACATCACCGAGTTTAACTAACATGCCAGCACGATTTAGAACTGAGATTTCAGCAACCGATGCACGTGAAATGCGATCTTTAGCCGAAAGCTTCAAGCGAATATCAACGTCATCGTCTTTGTCGCGATATTTGCCGACGATATCACCCTCAAGCGCAATGCGCGCAACGTGTGAGAGTGTGCCGATGTTGACATCGCGGCTCACAGCATCCGCACGATTGGGGATGATGGCAAGTTCAGGCTTCCCTGAGCGAAAACTCGTATCAACGTCGGTGGTGCCAGATACCGCCTTAACCACCGCGAGGGCACTGTCGGCAACGCGTTGCAATGTTGCGATGTCATCACCTTTGACGTGCAGAGTGATGTCGAGCTCATCGCCGCTGCCTTCCATCATGCCGATTTCGGCGATGCTGTAGCGTAGCGACGGCACAGCCGCAAGTTTGCGGCGCAGATCATTTTGTATATCTGACTGAGAAATCTTAGGGCGCGCTTTGGCCTTGGTCGTATAGACGCGGATGTTGGCGCGATGCGTTTCCCCATTGCTGCCCATTACTGTGTAGAGATCGCGTACTTCAGGATGGGTGCGCACGATTTCTTCGACCTGTGTGACCATGCGATTGGTTTCGCCAAGCGATATGCCCGCAGGCAGCTCGAGTTTGAGACGAAATTCGCCGCGGTCACCCTTCGAGACGAAGTCTTTGCCCATCAGGGAGACCAAACCTATTGAGGCAACGAAGAGCCCCACCGCGAGTCCTACCACGATCTTCGGGCGCGCGAGCGCCCAGGCGAGAATATCGCGGTAGCCATCATTCAAGCGATCGAAGAAGCGCACGATGGGGCCGTAGATGCGATGGCGAGCAAGCTCCTCGTGATGATTAGCTTTCACCGGCTTAACGATGCGCGCAGACATCATGGGGTCAAGCGTGAATGAGACGAACAGCGAAACCAAAACCGCTGATGCCACGGTAAGACCAAACTGCTTGAACATTCGTCCGACGATACCATCCATAAAAGCGATTGGAATGAACACCGCAACAATAGTAAGCGTCGTCGCCATAACGGCAAGCGCGATTTCGGCGGTACCTTTTTGCGCGGCAGTAATTGGATCGGCGCCGCGCTCCATGTGGCGAAAGATATTTTCCCGGACCACGACTGCATCGTCGATCAAAAGCCCAATGGCGAGCGAAAGCCCGAGGAGCGACATCATGTTGAAGGTGAAACCGAGCCACCACATTACGAAAAATGTCGACACCACCGACGTGGGCAAGGCCAAAGATGAAATGAAGGTCGAACGCCAATCAAGCATGAAGAGGAAGATGACCAAAATCGCCATCAAACCACCGAATACGAGTGCTTCGGTGACCTCATCGATATTGTTGCGAATAAACGTCGAGCTATCGATGGCTTTGATCATCTTAAAGTCGGGCGGCAAAACCAGCGCGAGATCCTTTAGAATTCTATACACCGCATCGGCGATGGCCACGGTGTTGCTGCCGCCTTGCTTTTGCACTTCAAAGGTAACCGCATCGACGCCATTAAGCTTGGTGATGACGCGTTCATCTTTGTAGGTGTCGTTGATCGTCGCGATATCAGACAACAACACCTGCGAACCATTGGGGTGCTTTGCAACAACCAAACGTGCGAGCGTCTCGAGATTTTCATAGCGCGCGACCGTTTTCACCGGCAGGTCTTGCTCGGTCATGCGGATTTTACCGGCGGGCACGTCGTTGCCTGAGGTGCTGAGTTCTTGAGCGATGACATCGAGTGACAGGCCTAATGACTCAAGCGCGCGTTTGTCGACATCAAGATGGATTTCGCGCTCAAGACCACCGACAACATTGACCGCTGCAACACCACTAATCGCTTCAACGCGCGGCTTTATAATGTCTTCGATGACCTGTCGAGTCTCAGCAGAATTGCGGCTTGATGAAACGGCGTAGGTCAAGATCGGCAGCGCGCCAGGGTCGAAACGCTCAACGACAGGCTGCTCAATTTCTTTGGGAAGCCGTTCAACGATCGCTGCAATTTTCTCGCGGACATCGGCCGATGCTGACTTGATATCGGTCTCTAGGGTAAACTGAATGATCACGAAGGAATTTGAATCGCGCGAAAAACTCCGAATTTCATCGACGCCATTGATGGATGCAACTGCTTCTTCAATTTGCTTCGTGACGAGCCGCTCAACTTCTACGGGACCTGCGCCGCGATAGACGGTAACCACAGACACGATAGGAAACGAGGTGTCGGGAAAAAGATCAACACCCAGATTTCGGCCACCCAATATGCCCAGCGTCATGAGCATGAGCATCACCATCGTGGTGAAGACCGGACGTTTTATGCTGATGTCGGAGATTAACATGTATTATTTTGTCACCTCTATCGTGACGGGGCTACCATCACGAAGTCGATCAAGGCCGCTTACGGCGACAACATCACCTTCTTTAAGGCCATCGATGATCTGAGCGTGCTGCTGATCGCGTTGCCCAAGGCGTGGGCTTACGACTTCGACTTTACCGTTAACAATCCGAAAGAGACGTGGCTCTGGTGTCGATGGGTCAAAAGCGCGCGTGGGAACAACCAAAGTATCATTGAGCTTATTGAGGACGAGATTGCCGTCGACAAACATGTTGGGAACAAGTTTGCCACTTTCATCGGCAAGTTCAATTTCGACTTCGGCACGTCGCGATTGAGCATCAAGGCTTGGCGCAAGCGAACTTATGCGTCCCGTCACCGCAAGCTGAAACTGCTCAATAATGATGGTGGCGGTAACGCCTTTCTTCAAGCGCACCAACGTCGCGGCATCGACCGATGTAACGAGTTTGAGCTTTGATAAATCCTGTACGGCAAATACCGGCGCCTGCGGCGTGACGTGAGCGCCAAGATTGGCGTTGCGTTTCGTTACAGTGCCACTGATAAGCGAGGTAATCTGTGCATTGCGAATTTGTTGCGCTGCAATATCAGCCTGGGCCATGGCCGACATCGCTTGCGCTTTGGCGACATCATATTTTTGCTCGATGGCCTCAAGCTCGGTCTTTGCCATAGCGCGTTCCAAGAATAGTTCGCGCGCGCGCTCCAGGTCATTTCGTGCCGCGTTCTCATTGGTCTTTGCCATAGCAAGCGAGGCACGCGCAGAACGCTCTTGCAATTGATATTCTTGATGCTCGATAACCGCGAGGACATCACCGGCATCGACGCGATCGCCAACATTAAATTTGGCGCTGATTACCCGTCCTGCGAGCTTGGGGAAGATCTCAACTTCACTAACGGGCTTAACCGTACCTGAGATCTTTATTTGATCGATCACTTCGCCCTTCGCGATCTTCTCGACGCGAACAACCAAGGTCTGTTCACTATCATCATGCGGTGCTGCCGATTTGCTGAAACGGGAGATGATCCGCACGCCAACAATGCTTCCGAAGGCCACCGCTAATACGATCAGCAATGTGCGCCGACTAAGTTTCATGCGTTTCCCTTTTGAGCGACTAATACGCCGGCATCATAACCCCATTTTAGATTTATGGGAATAACTTCAATAAGTCAGAAATCTTGAATTGGAACCATCCATACTTGCGCTAGGGGGCAATCGCGCCTGACTTGAGATGCTCAGGCTTAAAAATAAAGACGATGTTTTGGTCGACCTTGGCTATTTCACCAAATTGATCATCGCACGGCAACGTTGCCAAAATGTGTCGAATGACGTTTAAACGAGCTTTCTTCTTACTATCCGCTTTGACGACGTACCACGGCGCAAAGGCGTTGGTGGTTTTGACGAGCATGTCATTGCGCGCGGTGCTGTAGGCACCCCATTGTTTTTGCGCGGCCTCGTCGACGGGACTGGTTTTCCATTGTCGCAGCGGATCGGTTTTGCGACGCTTCAAGCGTTTGGCTTGCTCGCCTTTATTGATGTCGAGATAGTATTTAACGATGATAAAGCCTGATTCCACGAGGAGATGTTCAAACGGCATCACCGCGCGCATGAAACTTTGATATTCGTTGGCAGTGCAAAATCCCATCACGCGCTCAACACCAGCGCGGTTGTACCAGCTGCGATTCATGATCACCATTTCGCCCGAGCCGGGAAGCTCGGCGACGTAACGCTGAAAATACCAATCCTGCAGATCAGTGTTCGACGGTTTACTGAGAGCGACAACGCGCGTTTCACGCGGACTCAAATGCTGCGTGATGCGCTTGATGACACCGTCTTTGCCCGCTGCGTCGCGCCCCTCGACGATAATGAGGACTTTGAGGCGGCACTTTATGAGATAGCGCTGCATTTTGACCAGTTCAATTTGGAGACGTTTGAGTTCTTTCTTATACGTTTTGGTGTCCATATCGTTTGGCTTCCTTTGCGATGACAGGGCGATCAAAACCGGCGCTGCATTGACAAAACCATCGGGCTCGCGACGAAAAAATCATTTATTAGTAGTGCTGTGCTATATTATGCGAGAACACTAGGCCCATAACCTTTTGGGCAATAAGATTATTTTGGCGAAGGCGGTATTATGCAAATCCCAGCAAAAATAACCTTCCATAACCTTGACTCGTCGGTGGCGCTTGAAGATCGAATTCGGCAAAAAATTGCGAAGCTCGAAGGAAAAGTGAATGACCTGGTTGGACTTCATGTTTTCGTCGAAGCGGCGCACCATCACCAAACCAAAGGTTATACCTACAATGTTCGCATCGATGCGACGTTGCCTGGCGGTGAGCTTGTGGTGAGTCATCATCCGGGGCGCAATCCCGAAAAGCATGACAAGGTCTATGCAGCGATGTACTCCGCGTTCATGGCGATCGAACGTCAGA
>CAZRSD010000082.1:0-7319 GCA_964602645.1 uncultured Myxococcales bacterium | reverse complement strand
AAGATGGAATATCGCGTTTTGAAAGCGTCGTTCTTATTTTTGGTATTTTCCTGGGCGTTGGTCACGGGAGCCGCAACACCGATGAGCGCCAAAAAATCGCGCGAACTTATTTTGCTTCACACCAACGATATGCATGCGCACATTCTCGGCGTGCGTGCCGACGACAGCATGTGCGGTCTTGACGATATGGATTCATCGCAATGCTTCGGCGGCTTCGATCGTATTGCTACCGAGGTCGCCAGGCAACGGGCTCTGCACCCTAATACGATCTTGCTCGATGCAGGCGATCAGTTTCAAGGAAGTCTTTTTCACATGCTGTACAAAGGGATTCCGTCGGCTAATTTCATGAATCAAATTGGGTTCGATGCGATGACCGTGGGTAATCATGAATTTGACGATGGGCCGCTTGCGCTCAGCCGCTTTGTCGACGCCATTCACTTTCCGATCATCAGTGCGAATATTGATGTGTCAAATAGCCCTGAACTAAAGAATCGCATCAAGCCACACACGATAATTGAACGCAACGGGCTTCGCATTGGGTTGGTTGGTTACACGACGGAGGACACTTCGTATTTGTCATCGCCCGGCGCGAAAGTAAAATTTCTGCCGATCATAGCGAGCGTCAAAAAGTCGGTCGCGGAGCTCAAAAAAGCGAAGGTCGACGTCATTATTGCGATTTCGCATTCTGGGCTCAACAAAGATAAGGAAGTGGCAAAGAGTGTTTCAGGCATCGCCGCTATTGTCTGCGGCCATAGCAATTCGCTGTTGTCGAATACCGACAAAACTGCCGACGGCCCAAGTCCTCTCGTTGTCAAATCCCCAAGTAATAAGCCGGTCTTGTTGGTTGGTGCGTATGCCTATGGCAAATTTTTGGGTAAGCTGAAATTTGCGTTTAATGCTGCGGGTGAGCCAACGTCGTGGTCAGGCGAGCCGATCTTGCTCGACCATACCATTCCGCGGAACGCGGCCATGACCCATCAAATCAAGGCACTCTATGAGCCGATAAAAATAGTTGAAGCGAAAAATGTTGGCGTCGCGCCGGTAGATTTGGAAGGACAAAGTTGCCGCTTTGAAGAATGTGTTTTTGGCAACCTCATCGCCGACGCCATGATGGATTACGGCCGCCAGTTCGGCGTGCGCATAGCGCTCATGAATGGCGGCGGTATTCGTGCGTCCATCCCCAAGGGGCCAGTTACGCAGGCGCAGCTGCAGGATGTGCTGCCCTTCGACAAAACCTTGGTTTTCTTAAAGCTTAAAGGTTCCGTCATTCGCCAGATCATTGAGCATGGCGTCGCGTTTGCAGAAGACAAAAGCAATGACAACACGGGGCGCTTCTTGCAGGTGTCGGGCCTCAAATACAGCTTCGATAGTAAGAAGCCACAAGGCTCAAGAATCGGCGACATTTTTGTTATCGACCCAATCACGCAAGGGCTTGAGCCGCTCGTCATGACAAAGCTCTATGCCGTGGTAACCAATTCCTATCTCGCAAATGGCGGCGATAATTTCGGCTATTTTGCGAGCGCCGTTGAACGTTTTAGCGTGGCGCTCGAGCTCAAGGATTTGCTCGCTCGCTTCCTCACCAACTCATTGTCGCAACTGCCCAAACGAGAAGGACGTATCGTAAATCTTGCGCACAAGGAAGCCCCCTCTTTACAAGAAAAGACCATCAACTAGATTTGCGAGTAAATCCAAAATTTTTTGATGGTATTATCGTGGTTTCATACTTAAAAAGTATCGGTTTTATCCTTGCGTCTGTTTTACTGTTAGCCTCGTGCGCTGAGCCACAATTAGAACGGCACTGTGGCATGAATGGTGAGGAGCGTTCTTGTACGCGCGAAGAAAATGCGATGATAGATGACATGCATACTATCATCGCGAGTTTGCGCAATTATCAGGGAAAGCCGTCGGAAGTCGATTGGAAACTTCGCTTTGATCGAACCCATGGTGAGCCTAAAGTTTATATGTTCGGCGAGGAGCATACCGACGTCATCGGCTTGATAGAGACGCTCAGCGAAATCAACTCAATGCTTAAGCGCAACGACATCATTTTGTTTGAAGGTGGCGACCGAAATTCCGCGCTGATCGTCAATTGTGGCCTTGAGCGAATTTACGACATCTTCGTGCAGTGGCAATTCGAAAAGCTCGGCAAAAGCTACAACGATATTTTCAGTTGGAATAAGCACGTTCACTTTCGCAAACTATTCGAATCAACCAAAAAATCATATGACTTAACGGGACTGAGTATAGCAGATGCAAAATGCGGTTACTGGGACGATGGTGATGCCATCAGGCGATCTGCTGCCGACTTGTCGAGAATCTCTCACTACATTGCTCAGCGTAATACCACGATGGTCGCGGCAATAAAGGATCGCTTGAAAACCTACGACCGCGTCATCATCAACACAGGCTACGGTCATATGCCGCTTGGCGATTTCATCGTATCGTTAAGGAGAAATAGAAAATATTACAAAGCCCACCCAACTGTTGATTTGAGCGACTACTACCGCCTCGTAGATAGCGAGCGACGTGCACCGACCGGAACATTCAAATTAGAGCCTGATTCCGGCTCATCTAAAGTCATCTATGACTATTTCAAGAATGATCGCGTGCCGTATTTTGAAGCGATTCACGGCAAGTTTCTTTCGAATCGCTAAGAGGCTGTTTTAAAAGTCCGGCTGCTAGTATTTCAACAACGCAGGTGGACTTTTAAAACAGCCTCGAACGGGCCTTGTGAGACCGCGTAATTAGTTTACACTGAGCGAGTCTTAAGGCCTCTAGGAGTTGTTATGACCAAAGATTTTGAGAAAAATGAATTCGTTTTGGATAGCCGCATAACCCAGCGCAATATTCGCGATGGCCGGCTTGATCGTACCGATTATGAGAACTATCTCGAGGCGCTGCCTGATCTCGCAGGACAATGCGAAGATATTGGCGAAGAAATTTACGGCACCAAGAAGCCAGGCCTTGCGCTGACGGGTGAATTTTCCAGCAACGAACACGACGAAGAGTAGGCGAGGATGACCATGACGCGCGAAGAAGAAAGACCTTCCTTTAAAGTTGTAGATAAACGCGGGATGATCGAAGAAGAAGGTGATGGCTGCTGCGGCGGACATCATCACCATCACGACGACGCCGAACATGAAGATGACAGCGAAGGCGAGCACGCGCATGCGCACGGCGAGCGCCCACCGATGAGCTTTGCTATTTTCATCCAGTCGCTTGCGCATCAAGCGATGATGGGTCTTGGCATTGTGCCGTGGCCTGATTCAGGCCTCGTTAAGGCTGAGCTTGATTTGGCAAAAGAAACCATCGACGTTTTAGTGATTCTCAAGGACAAGTCGAAGGGCAATCTCACCAAAGAAGAACAAGTGATGCTCGACAGCTTGCTTTATCAACTGCAAATCGCGTTTGTGGAAATTTCAAAAAGTCCCGAAGGCGGCTCATCGATTATCAAATAATTGCCATGGCGTTGTGCAGTCAATGTTCAGGCGAATTTGCGTGCGGGGCGAATGACCCCGCTTCTCGTTGTTGGTGTTTTCTACTGCCGCCACTGCCGCTTATTCGCGTCGACAAATCGTGTTTATGCCCCTCATGCTTCGACAAGGAAGCTCGGCGGCAGGGCACGCGGCGGACGCTTCGCTTGCTTATCTCCTATCTTGGCACCGCATTTTCTGGTTTTCAGGAGCAGGAACATGCGCGTACCGTTGAGGGCGAGCTTAAAAGAGCGTTGACCGCGATTACCCATCAATCAGTTAAACTCACGATAGCCGGACGCACCGATGCAGGCGTGCATGGTCGAGGGCAAGTGGCCTCGTTGTCACTCGTTACTCGCCTTACTCCCAAGCAACTGATGTTGGCACTTGCGGCAAAGTTGCCGCACGACATGGCGGTTTGGCGCATCGATGAGGTGCCGGAGAATTTTGACGCTCGTCGGCAAAGTGTTGGCAAGCGCTATGTCTATCGAGTCTTTCAAGGGCTCGTTGCCGACCCGCTGTTTCGCAGCACGACCTATTTCGTGCGGCAAGACTTGGACGTAGCCGCCATGGAGCGAGCGGCGGCGCTCTTTGTTGGCGAGCATGATTTTTCGAGCTTTCGCGCAAGCCTCTGCACAGCCCCGCACGCGCGGCGATATATTTGGCATGTTGGTGTCTTCAAGAATGGTCCGCTCATCGAAATCGATATCCGCGGCAATGCCTTTTGCATGAACATGGTGCGCATCATTGCAGGCACTCTCGTGGAAGTGGGCCGCCATAAACGCACGTTTGCCTCTATACAAGAGGCGCTCAATGTTCCCGACCGTCGACAAGCGGGTCCCACGGCACCTGCGCATGGTTTGACGCTTGAAGAGATTTACTACCCCGATAATCTTCCACATGCGCAAATTCCAAGCGATGCACAATTTCCGCGATTTCCCGTAACTCCCGAGACGTGGCCATTCGCAACGAGCGATATCACTATCGGTCCAGTGTGACGTTACATCGTGCGAAAGTTTTTTGACGATGGTCCTCGCATCTTTCAGATTTTTCCCCTAGAAAAAATCTTGTTATCCCCCCTCCGTGTGTTCATATGTTGGGAATCGGCTTTTTCGAAATCTTAATCATCGCGCTGGTCTGCTTTATCGCCATAGGGCCCAAACAATTACCGTCGGTCATGCGCACAATCGCGCAGTTTTATCGCCAATTCATTTCGTTGCGCGATGAGTTTCGCTTTCAAATTATGAGTGCCGACGATGGCGCGGAGCACGCCACCACCACGAAGCCCACGGTAAAATCTGAGAAGCCTGCGGACGAAATTATCGTAATACCGAGGGACCAGGGTCATGGATGAGCGAGAAGCGCCGATCTTAACGCACTTGGCTGAGCTGCGCGTTTGTTTAGTGAGGGCAATCTTCGGTCTAGCCATTTCGATGGCGATTTGTTATGCGTTTGCCGACTACATCATGCTTTTCTTGCGCAAGCCCATGATGGACATCATGCCCGAAAATGCGTCCTTCGTTGTGCTGTCGCCCTATGAATATTTCTTTACGGAGCTAAAGGCGGCGCTCTTTTTTGGTCTCGTGCTTTCGAGCCCGTGGATGTTTTTGCAAATCTGGCGCTTTGTTGCACCCGGTCTTTACGGCAACGAAAAGCGCATGTTGTTTTGCTTTGTGCTTGCGGCGAGCGCTTGCTTCATCACCGGCGTGCTGTTTGCCTATTTCTTGGTATTTCCGCCGACATTCAAGTTCTTCATCGACAGTTTGCCGCCAGGTGTAAACGGCGCGTACTCCATCAGCATGTTGTACGGTTTTGCTATCACCGTGCTGCTTGCGTTTGGCATCGTCTTTCAAACGCCTATAGCTGTGTTTTTGTTGGTGCTCTTTGATTTGGTGAGTTACGAAACCTTCGCCAAATATCGCCGCCTCATCTTTGTGATGGCGTTTGTCGTCGGTGCACTCTTGACGCCGCCCGATCCGATTACGCAAGTGATGCTCGCGTTGCCGACCTACTTCCTTTTTGAGGCGGGCCTATTCGTTGCGCGCGTCGTCAAAAAACGACGAATCGCTGAACTAAATGAGCGTGCCATCGAGGGATAATTGTCGCCCTGCGGTAATATTGACCGTAACGATGTTGCCAATCATATCCTTGGTGCCACGAAAATGCACAATGTGATCGCCTTCGGTGCGGCCTGTCATATTGATCACGTCGCTATGAGGAGAACGCAGTTGCACGAGCGTGCTTGCTTGCTCGCGATCGATCTTTGCTTCACCTTCGCACAATATCTTAAATTGGCGACCGACCATCGACAGATGATGCTCAAGCGCAATTTGGTTTTGAACGGCGAGCATGGCATTGTTGCGCAGCTTCTTTACATCATCGGAAATGTTGTCTTCGAAACGCTTAATCGCGACGGTATTTGGTCGCGGCGAGTATTTAAACACGAAGACGTTCTTGTAACGAACTGTCCGCAGCAAATTGAGTGACTGCTCAAAATCTTCATCAGTCTCATTGGGGAAACCCACGATCATATCGCCGATGAAAGCAATGTTGGGCATGCGCGTGCGCGCGCGCTCAATGAGGCCAAGATAGGTTTCCACATCGTAGCCGCGATTCATATCGCGCAGCATTTTGTCGCTACCAGATTGCGCAGGGATATGAAGATATTTACAGATGCGCTCACAGGATGTCATCACATCGAGCGCCTCGTCGGTAAAATCACGCGGATAGCTGGTTAAGAAGCGCAAACGGGCGAGCGCGGGCACTTGTTCATGCACCTGTAGGAGCAAATCGGCAAATGACCAATTTTTGCCATTCGCGTTGTAAAAATAGTGGTTGATGGTTTGCCCAAGAAGCGTCACTTCTTTTGCACCGCTATCGACGAGGCGCTTCACCTCGTCGATGATCGATTCGGGTGGCCGGTGCATTTCTGGGCCACGCGTGCGGGGCACTACGCAAAATGAACAAAATTTGTTGCAGCCGCGCGTGATGCGCACATAAGCCTGCCAAGGCTCGGCCCGTTCTTGCAGTGGGCGCTGTCTATCAAGCGCTTCGAGATCGTCGAGTGGTGTTGCAAGCGCAGACTCTTTAAGGCCCTTGCGCTCAACGAAATACGACAAGCTCTTTTTGGTAGGCTGCTTGCTTGCTTGGTTGTACGCAGATAGAACGAGGTGCAACGTATCTTGAATTTTGCTTGGACCTATCATTACGTCAATATAGGGCCGCTTCTTCGCGAGCTCATCATGCGTACGCTCGGCCATGCAGCCAAGCACGGCCACGACAAGCTTTTCGCCTTTTTCTTTGCGCTCTTTCAAAATGCCGAGACGGCTTAGAACTTTTTGCTCGCTCAGCCCTCGCACGGAGCACGTGTTGAGCAAGACAACATTGGCTTCTTCGGCGCTATTAACGAATTGATGGCCTGCAGTTTTGAGTTGACCTTCTACTAATTCGGAGTCGAGAATATTCATCTGACAACCGAAGGTCTCAAGGAAGACCCGCAGATCACCCGCGGGTTTCGCATGGTCGTGGGGCATAATTAACCCTTTTGGAATAATGGCTCTTCAACCATGCTGACCACCGCATCCTTTTCAAGCGCGGCCATAAGTTTTTCAACTTGAATTGAATATTTAGCGTCGTCCACATTCGCGTCTTTAACATTGGCGATCTTTTGGTTGATTTCATCGTCGCTGACTTGAATGTTCAACATGTTGATGAGCGCTTCCAAAATCAGCTCAACCTTCACGCGAAACTGTGCGCGGTCTTGCACCGATTGCCACATTTCTTGCCAATGATTTTTCACCAAATCTTCAGCAACTTTTTGGCCCATAGCCTCGAGCTCACGATTGA